>JAAYCF010000245.1 GCA_012744415.1 Thermotogaceae bacterium | reverse complement strand
TTCCGATTCACCCGAGAACGCGAAAAGCAATACAATCGAATGGTTTCGAAGATTACTTGCATAATTTGAACGTCATCGATCCGATTCCGTACGCGGACACCGTCGCGCTGTTATCTGGCGCCAAATGCGTGATTACTGACAGCGGCGGCGTTCAGAAAGAAGCTTATTTTGCCGGAACGCCTGCGCTCGTCATGATGGAGGATACCGGTTGGCGGGAATTGGTAGAAACCGGCTTCAATACCTTGGTGGATGCGGATAAGGAGAAGATCGTTCGTTGCGCGCTTTCCGAAAGGGTCGCCGCAGAGGTCACCCCCGGGTTGTTCGGAAACGGAGATGCCGGTAATCGGATCGCGGGGATCATCGCGGAAACAGCCGGGCGCTGTTCGGAATAAAACCCTCCTTGTGTGGAGATCGCGCAGTCCCCTTGGTTACTGCGCGATGGTTTATTCTTGAGTTGGGCATAGTCGTGGAAAAATCCTCTGATTCAGTGAATCACTCCAAGACTACCAATCGCTTATCTCTTCGCGAGGTTTCGCAGGCAAAGGCGATCTCGTGGCTACGGAACGATTCTTCGGGGGAAGACAGGCTTTCTGTCGTTTTATTGCGAATCCGTTCGATAACATCGTCCAAAAGCCGGAAATCGCCGCCGGCATGGAGCCCCTTTTCTTCGGGTATCGTTATCGTTCGCTTTTCTCCGCCATATACCCTGATTTCGATCCAACCACGTTCGAAGTTGCCTTTAAGGTCCCCTCCTGTCCCTAAAATATCGATCTCCCGGGTTTTTTCCGCCGAAAACGCGGTGAGATTGAACACCGCTTGAACCCCGTCAAAATCAAGAATGGCTGTCTGGTGGTCCGCCACATCGTTGTCGCAGAGGAAGACGCATCTTCCATACGGACCTGTTGCCAAATACCGCTCTTTCTCTTCAAATGAAGCTCCGGGCAAGATATTCCGCGCGATCGCCCAGTCTTCAACCAAATCTAAATAGATCTTTTTCGCGGAATACGGACAATCCCGCTCAATACGGCACGAGAGACAGCGCTCTCCGGCGCCCATTGGATGGTTTTCTCTCCGGAAATAAACGAGTCCACCCTCGGAATAGACACTCCGACAGGGTTTTCCGATCAGCCAACAGAGTAAGTCCAAATCGTGGCAGCTTTTCGTGAGGATGATCGGCGCCGTCTTATGGCTGTTCGCCCAGTTCCCGCGGACGTAACTGTGCGCCATATGGTAGTATCCTATCCGTTCCGAGAGATGCACCTGTATGATCCGCCCAAGCGCGTTTTCGCTTAGAATCTTCTTAATCGTGGAAAAAAAGGTGGTATACCGGAGCACGTGCGCGACGCTCACCATCCGGCCGGTTTCTTTCGCAACCGCGATGATCTCCCGACACCCTTTCAGTGATGTCGCCATCGGTTTTTCGAGGATGAGGTCGTACCCGTTCTTCATAGCGAAAACGGCGGGTTCGACGTGCAGGCGGTCCATCGTTGCGATAATCGCCAAATCGGCGCGTTTTTCAGCTAAAAGTGGTTTCCAGTCGGTAAAACAGTCTTGATCGGTAAGTAGATGGCTTCGCTGAAACCGCTGTAACCGAGTCGCATCCGGGTCCGCTACCGCGACGATCTTCAAAGCGTCTGGCTTAAGCAGCGCATAATCCCCGTAGGCAAGCGTTCCACGATTTCCCGCTCCCGCTAATACCGCCGTTATTGGCCTCATAACGATCACTCCCTCCGTTCATACGGTTATCTATCTTACACGAAATATCCAAAAAATCAACCAAAGGCTTCATGATATAATAAACGCGACAGGCAGCAGGAGGGGTTCGATGACAATAGAAACGTTTTTGGATGTTTTTATGGAAGGTATCTATGTGATACTGTATACGATCGCTCCGACCATGCTTCTCAGTTTGGCAGTCGGTCTTTTGATCGGGATCTTCCAAGCGGTCACCCAAATCAACGACCAAACGATTTCTTTTGTCCCCAAAGTATTGGTCGTATTCTTATCTTTAGTCATTTTCGGGGGTTGGATCTACCAAAAGCTCATCGATTATATGGCCGATGTGATTACCTACTATATGAGCCTCATTTAGAGGGTCCGTCGGTGGATTCCGAACTACAGCTGTTTATTTTCCGTTATTTCCTCTCCTGGTCCGCGATCGTCAGCCGTCTCACAGGACTAATTCTATACTCCCCCTTCTTCGGGGGGCACTATTTCCCGCCGTTGATCAAAGTGTTGTTTGTGGTTTTCACCTCCTATATCCTCATTCCCGTAGTCGGAACCCCGATCCCGCTGACGACGCCTGTTGGAGATATCATTCTGATCGAAGTCCTCAACTTCACGTTCGGATTTGCCGCGGGATTGGTCGCGAATATCTTGTTCTGGGCCGTCGACTTCGCCGGAGACATCTATGGGTATCAGCTCGGCTTTTCGGCGGCGACGGTGTATGATCCTCAAACAGAGACCGAGAGCGTTATTCTATCTCAGTTGGCCTCGATGGGTTTCCTATTTATGTTTGTCCTGATGAAGGGGCCTTTGATCTTGTTTCAGGTCCTTGTGGAAAGTTTTCGGTCGGTTCCATTAACGATTATGCGGATGGAACAGAACTTTTCGCTGGAGTTTTCAACGCTCATGGGGAACGTGCTCGTTTTTGGTCTGCAAATCGGCATTCCGATGATTTTTTTCATGATCTTAGTCACCTTCGTCCTCGGTATCATGTCCAAATTGCTGCCCCAACTAAACGTGTTCATCGTGGGGTTGCCTTTGAAAGTGCTCGTCGGAATGATCATTCTGGTCGGGCTGCTTCCGGTTTGGGCTGATGTTGTCGTCCGTTATACGAGGGAGTTAACTATATGGATGAATCAGATCCTAAAATGGTTTTAAAAGAACTGCGATTGCTTATTGACCTTCAGCTCTTCGCGGATCCGGACAAGACGGAAAAAGCGACGCCCAGACGTCGCCGGAAAGCGCGCGAGGAAGGCCAGATCACCTATTCAAAAGACTTAGCCACAGCCGCGGTTTTCATAGGGATTATCGTGTTTTTACGCTTCATCATTCCCCAACTCTATGAAAACTTGACGCGGATGGTCGTTTTTTTTCTGTCGTTGCCAAACCTCGGTGAAGTTTCGGATTTCAAGGACCCGTTCTTGGAAATGTATATCGAAGGCAAGGATTTTTTTCTCTTCTTGGCGATGCTCTTGTTATCTGCCTTCGCCATCGCGCTTTTGACCGGGATGCTTCAAACCCGGCTGCTGTTTACCTTGAAGGGGATCAAATTCGATTTGAACAAACTCAATCCGATCAACGGATTCAAGCGGATGTTTTCGCTGCGTTCTGTCGTCGAGCTGATAAAAAACATTGGAAAATTGGCAATTCTCGGTATAATAGGCTGGACATTCATCACCGGCCTTTGGAACACGTTGTTTCTATTGCCGGACTATTCGGTGATGGATTCAATGATTATGATCGGTGACGCGCTCTATCAGCTCGGTATACGGATCGGTTTCGCGCTCGTCGTTTTAGGGTTCGTCGATTATTTCTACCAGCGGTGGGAATTCGAGCGAAGCATCCGCATGTCCAAACAAGAGATCAAGGACGAATACAAGAACATCGAAGGGAACCCGCAGATCAAGTCGAAGCAGCGGCAGATGATGGCCGAGTTGGCGAAACGGCGGATGATGGAAGAGGTGCCTTCGGCCACCGTGGTCGTGACGAACCCGACCCACTTCGCCGTCGCGATCAAGTTCGACCTGGATACGATGTCAACCCCGGTGGTGGCGGCCAAGGGAGTTGACCATATCGCGTTGAGAATCATCGAGATCGCGAAGGAATACGATGTTCCGATCCATGAAAACCCGCCGCTCGCAAGAAGACTCTATGAAACGACGGAGATCGGCGACGAAATACCGGCCGAACTCTTCCAAGCTGTCGCCCAAGTCTTGGCCTATGTCCTGAAAACGGTTGGAAAGGTGTGAATATGAAGTACTTCGACATCATCATATCATTGCTGATCGTCGGTATCGTTCTATTGATGATCCTACCGATACCGACTTTTATGCTGGACATCTTCCAAATCCTCAATATCACCTTGTCTCTCGTGATCCTCTTATCGACGATGTATGTGGGAAGCGCTTTGGAACTTTCCTCCTTCCCCTCGATACTGCTGGTGATCACCTTGTTTCGACTATCCCTCAACGTCAATTCCACCCGTCTCATCCTCCTGCAGGGTAAAAATTTCGATGGGCAAGTGGTGAAAGCCTTCGGGAATTTCGTCGTTCAGGGCAACTATATCGTCGGGATCATTATCTTTTTAATCCTCGTTATTATCCAGTTCATCGTCATCACGAAGGGGTCGGAACGGATTTCGGAAGTGGCGGCGCGGTTTACGCTCGATGCGATGCCGGGAAAACAGATGAGCGTGGATGCTGACTACAACGCGGGCTTGATTACGGAAGAAGAGGCAAAAAAACGAAGAAACGACGTCCGGCGCGAGGCGGATTTCTATGGCGCCATGGATGGGGCAAGCAAATTCGTTCGCGGGGACTCCATCGCCGGCATTATCATCGTATTTGTCAATATCCTCGGGGGATTGATCATCGGAGCCGTTCAACAAGGCTTGAGCATTGGAGAGGCTGCGGAGGTCTTCACCCTTTTAACCGTCGGAGACGGGTTGGCCGCGCAGATCCCTTCTCTATTGGTTTCGACCTCCAGCGGTATCCTGGTTTCCAGGGCCGCTTCCGAGGACAATCTGAGCATGGATATGATGAAGCAGCTGACTTCTGATAATCGCGTCATGTTCTTAACCGGCGGGGTCCTCGTGTTTCTCTCGCTATTCACGCCGTTGCCGACCTTTTCGACCCTACTAATCGGCGCGCTGCTCATTGGAATGGGATTTATGGCTTCGCGAGAAACGAAAAAATTGGCCACCGATACTGGAGGGGGAACCGGACCGGAGCCTGAAGGATTCGCGGGTTTGAAAGGACCGACGCCCCCCGGGGGGGAACCGCGCCCGAAGGGAGAGCAGCCGGCTCCCTTTATGACCACTTCGGCAGAGGTATCCGAGATCATCCAAACCGACACGATCGATGTGGAACTGGGGTACGGCTTGCTACCGCTGGCAGATCCGACGCAAGGCGGAGACTTACTCGACCGTATCACGCTCGTACGAAAGCAGCTCGCTTATGAAATGGGCTTGATTTTAACTCCAATTCGCGTTCGGGACAGTGTCCTATTAAAAGCCAATGAATATGTGATAAAATTAAAGGGCACTGAAATTGCCCGATATGAACTGTGGCCGAATCGTTTGCTGGCGATAAACCCGGGGACGGCGAAAGGCATCCTGCCGGGCATATCCAGCCGTGAACCAGCCTTTGGTTTGGAAGCCTATTGGATAGACGAATCCCAAAGAGAGTTCGCGATTAATAGCGGGTACACCGTTGTCGACCCGCCGAGTGTTTTTGCCACCCATCTGTCCGAGATCATCAAGAAGTACGCCCATGAAATCCTAGGTCGCAGAGAGATGAGCTTGCTGATAGACGGACTAAAGGAAAAGTTTTCTTCTTTGGTCAACGAGGTCATTCCCGACGGGCTAAAACTGTTCGAAGTGCAACGGATCCTGCAAAATCTTTTACGAGAACGGGTTTCGATTCGTAATCTGCCATTGGTTTTTGAAACGTTGACCGAACACATCGATAAAACGAAAGATATCGATTACCTCACAGAATATGTCAGACGGGGTTTAAAGCGTCAGATCGTTTTGGATGCCCGGTCAGATGATGGCTCTTTGCACGCGGTAGGATTGGATCCTGCTTTGGAACGGCAGTTACTGAACGCGATCCGTGAAACCCCGGAAGAACGGTACCTGGCCTTAGACCCGGAAATGTTGAAAAAAATGGAGGAAACCTTGTCGAATGCCTTGGAGAAAGCGATGAAAAAAGGATTTATGCCGATCGTTATCTGTTCAGGCTCGATTCGATATTACCTAAAACGCAGCATTGAAAGAGCTTTACCTGGCGTTATCGTTCTTGCGTACGAAGAACTCGTTGAAGATATTCCTTTTTCTGTGGAAGCGGTGATTAACCTGTGAAGATCAAAAAGTACGTCGTCGAAGACGTCAAGGAAGCCCTCAAACAAATCAAAAGAGATCTTGGAGAAGACGCGGTGATTTTGGGCACCCGAAAGTTCAAGACCGGCGGTTTTTTAGGATTCGGCAGTAAAACCAAATACGAGGTCACCGCCGTCGCCGAGGAGAAGAAAGAAGAGGTCAAATCGAAGACGCAGCAAAAAGAAGAGGAATGGATCGACAGTAAAAAACTCTATGAACTGAAACGCATTCTATCGAAAAACAGCCAATCGCAAACGGAAGCCTATCCTTCCTTGAAGGATCGGCCGAGAACGCCCACGATTCCGTCTGCCGGGTATTCGACCGATCTTCCAAAAACTGATAAACCGGACGTGAATAACCCCTACACGAAACCGGTTGGAGCTTCCGCGATGGAGTGGGGAAGCGGTGAGGAAACGAGCGCCCACGACGTGTCCGGTCTTAGGAAAGAAATGCTGACGATGAAACGAATGATCCAAGATTTAAGCGTAAAAATCGGGAAAGAAAACTATCTGCCCGGGCTCCCGGAAAGATTTCGAAGGATATACGAAGCGCTCATCGATCAAGAAGTGAATCAGGATTTGTCGAGAAGAATGGTCGAATCTTTGCGTATCGTCACCAACGACGGGATGGACAATACGATCGAAGTCGAAAAGAAGTTTTCGGAAGTTTTATCTCCCGCGATAAAAACCGATAATCTTTTAAAGAATCACGAAAAAGGCGATATCCTATTCTTCATCGGCCCGACCGGCGTTGGAAAAACCACCACATTGACCAAAATCGCCGCGATGTTGTCCCTCGAAATGCGAAAGCGAGTAGGTATCTTAACGATCGACACTTATCGGATCGCGGCCGTTGACCAGTTGAAAACCAGCGCGGACATCATGGGCATCGGCGTCGGAGTCGCCTATAATCCGAAAGAGCTTTCTACTCTGTTGGAGCGGTTTAAAGATTTCGACCTCGTGCTCGTCGACACGGCGGGAAGGAATCAGAAGAACGAGCTTCAGATGAATGAACTGAGCCGGTATCTGGAGATCGTCAATCCGAAATACAAGTTGCTGACGATGAGCATGAACACCCGCGCAAAAGACACGTACAGCATCATCGAGCATTTTTCAGTCGTAGACCCCACACATTTGATTCTGACGAAGATGGACGAAACCTCTGTCTACGGTTCATTTCTTGAACTAAGCAGCAGATATGACATACCGGTATGCTTCATCACCAACGGCCAGAGAATCCCCGAAGATATCATGATTGCGGACTCGAAACGTTTGGCTTCGTTCATCGTGAAAGAGGTGCTGACTAATGCCAGACCAGTTGGAAACGCTTAAACAGGTCGTTTCAGCCAAAAATTTCGAAATCATCATCGTCGCCAGCGGAAAAGGCGGCGTCGGAAAAAGCGTGATCGCGGCAAACTTTGCCGTCGCTCTGGCGAAGAATCAGAAGAGCGTGCTGTTATTCGACGCGGACGTGGGCTTTGCGAATGCGGATATTCTCTTAGGATTGACGACGAAAAACACCCTACGCGACTATCTCGTCGGGAAGATGGAACTGAAGGACGTGTTATACCCGACAAGCTACGGCATCTGGCTGTTGAGCAGTGGAACGGACGTGGGTGATCTGATCGCTTTTCGAAGCGAGTCAAAACTAAGACTGATGGACGATTTTATGAAGATCGTCGTGGACATGGACTATGCGGTCGTCGACACAGGCGCCGGATTTACGGAAGAGCTCCTATCTTTTTACGAGGCTGCCGATAAACTGTTTATGATCACTACCCCTGAACCCACGGCGCTCATCAACGTTTATACTCTGGCGAAGATGCTGGCAACGAAAGGGATTTTCCCGGAGTTGTATCTCATCATGAATCAATCGCGTAACACGAGTAAAGACACGCAGGTGCTCGAGCGATTCTCTTATGTCCTTGAAAAATTCGCAGGTTGGACAATCGCAGAAAAATTGATCGTCAGGGAGGATGCAGGCGTAAGCGCCAGCGTGTTGAAACAGATCCCGTTTATCGAAACCCAAAAGCATTCGCAACCGGCTCAAGCAATCCAACGATTATCGAAGATGGTTCTCAAGAGCCAGTCTTACGAAGACATGGAACCGGATGGCTTTTTCGTCAAGTTTAAAAAACTATTCGGGATAAAGTAGGGTCAAAATGATCCTGATCCAGAATTTAAGCAAATTGTTGAAACTCAGTTGTTGGAAATCGATGCTGGAATTGCCGGGCCGTTCTTTATTCAGCGTTTTCCTGGGCACCTACAAGGACCTTCTTCTTTTCGAGAGCCGGGTATTTCAGATCAGCGCCGATCTGCGAAACAACAGCGAAATCGCCTATCAGATCTTCCTTCCCCTCGGGATCATCAGAGGAGTCGGACGATTAAAGGAACAAATGGTTAAAGATGACCCCGTATATGGTAAAGTAAAAAGGTTATTGGTGTCACCAGGACAAACGACGGTTTCTCAAAAGAGAAACTTCAAACGTTACTTTTTGTTGGAAAACGGAATCATCGAACATCGCGGGCAATCCGCACAGGTAATCGTGAAGGATGTCTCGATGGCCGGCATCGGCGTCTCTTCCGGCAGTCGATTGTTATCTGAAGAGGGGACGATCCGTTTCTTGGGCTTGCAGCGCCCGATTCGTATCAAGAAAGTCTATGAATTCACCAATTATAATTTTTTCGAATACGGATTTTTATTCCAACTCGCTGATGAAGAGCAAAAAAATGAGCTGAAGAGGAGACTCCTTGTCTATCATCAAAAACTCACCAATATTGGTGTTTCTCATTAGGTAGGGTAGGATGGCATACTTCAATACGCAGATCAAGGCAAATGAAGGCCTGAAAATAGGAAAACCGCTGATCATAGACGTATCCGACCCTTTGCTGGAAGGCGTATATAAAAGCAGCATCTACGATATCGACTTTACTAAGAAAGTAATGAAGATCGGGATGCCCAGCTCGCAAGGTCAGTTTGTCCCATTACCCGCCGGTACGCGTCTTTATGTGAAGATGGTGGATAAAAGTTCGTTGTATGTTTTCCAAAGTATGGTCGTATCCTACGAAAAGGACGAAGAAGGATTTTTAGTGATGTATATCCTTTTCCCGGATTCTTTACGGAAGATCCAGAGGCGCCAGTTTGTTAGGGTCCCCTTCTTTAAGGAGGGTGATTTCATCCGATTGAAAACGAACGAATCCTATAAGTTCATATCCAAAGACTTGAGCGCCGGGGGATTGCTGATGGTTTCTCCTTGCGAAATCGAGCTGTCGGAAAAGGTCGTCGTGAATATGGCGATCTGCGAATCTATCTCTTTGGACAGTATCACCTCGCAAATCGTCCGAAGCGATCGCAATATCCAAACGAAACACTGGATCTACGGGGTAGAATTCAAAGATCTTCCTCGTTCGATCGAAGACCGGATTGTTCGGTACGTCTTCGTTTTAGAACAGGAATCCAGAAGAAAAATAAAGGAAGAAGGGGCGAATCCTTGATGTCGTATTATGATGAACTGACACCCAAACATTTGGATGTATTGAAAGAGATAGGCAATATCGGAACGGGAAACGGAGCGACCGCGCTTTCACTGATGACTGGAAAAAAAGTGGAGATTAAAGTTCCGAATGTCTCTGTGATAGAGTTTTCTCAGATACCGTTGTTTTTCAAAGACCCGGAAAAAGTGACGATCGGTATCCAACTGGGCTTCTACGAAGATTTAAACGGAAAACTTCTATTGCTCTTCGATTCGGAACCTGGTCACAGACTGCTGGAGCTGCTGATCGGATTCGGAAATGAAGACCTCACGGCGATGGACGAAATGCAACGTTCAGTTTTCAGCGAGATCGGCAATATCGTTTGCGGGTCTTATCTTGTTTCGCTCACGCAGTTTACGAATCTTTTCGTGAATTCTAACGTGCCGCAAATAACCGTCGATATGGTCTCCGGCATCGTCGCGGAATCGTGTTTGGAGTATGCTGAAGAGGAAGATCGCACGATCCTCATCGAAACCAACTTCGAAATCGAGGGGCAAAAGAATGTGGAAGCCTATTTGTTTCTGATTTTGAAACCCGAATCCGTGAAAAAACTGCTCGAATCCCTTGGAATGTGAAACTTATGGATGAAAAAGCGATTATCGGCATCGGAGAGTATAAATCTGGGAAGAACCCCCTCATTCTCGTCACCTTAGGGCTCGGTTCTTGCGTAGGGGTTTGCATTCGGGACCCTGCCAAAGGTATTGGAGGACTGATTCATGTCATGTTGCCTGAAAGCGGGGGCAAAGAGGTGACGAAACCCGGAAAATATGCTGACTCCGGCATCGAGATGCTTCTAAAAGAAATCGCGGATTTGGGCGCCAATATGAGCAAACTCGAAGCGAAAATCGCCGGTGGCGCTTCGATGTTTAAATCCACTGCATCAACGATGGAAGTCGGCAAACGAAATGTCGAAGCCGTGAAAACGATGCTCGCCCGCAAAAAAATCCGTCTAATAAGTGAAGACACCGGCGGAACCCGTGCCAGAAGCATCGAATATAACATCCGCACGGGAATCCTGCAGATTCGAAAAGTAGGAGGGGGAGAAAAAACCGAAATCGTCGAGTTGTAGGCAAAGAAAAGGCTTAAGAGCGATGCGGTTAGAGAAGGAAGGGCAGCAGCGTGATAAAAAACAAACGTCTTGATTCTTCTTACAAACAAAATAGACTCACAAAAGACCAACTGATACAGATGATTCTGCCCAAAATAAAAGCGCTGGCCACGAACGTGAAGACAACCTTGCCGAAAAGCGTTGAGGTTTCCGATCTTGTTCAGGAAGGCGTTGTTGCGCTCATCAATGCTTTCGATCGGTACGACGAATCCAAAGGCGCGAGTTTCGCCACCTTTGCGTTAACCCGTATAAAAGGGGCAATGTACGATTACTTGCGGAGCATCGACTGGTTGCCGAGAAAAACGCGCCATCAGATTAAAGAAATAGAAAAAGCTTACTTCGAATTAGAAGCCAAGAACGGGGCGACACCCTCCGAAGAGGAGATCGCGGATTACCTGGAGCTTACTTTGGAAGAGGTCCGGACCTCTCGAATGGACATGAACTGCAAACAATTATTGGATCTGGACAACTATCTCAACCCCGATGAGACGGATTTTACCGAGACGATCGTCAGCGAGGAATTGAATCCGGAACAGCAGTTCGAAAAAGACGAGAAGCGCGAACGCTTGAAAAGCTATATTGCAAGGCTTTCTGAAAGAGAGCAGCTTGTGATTTCGTTATACTATATAGAGGAGTTAAACTTGAAAGAAATCGCTCTCGTTCTAGGGGTGACCGAATCGAGAGTTTCGCAGATATTAAGCAAAGCATTGAGGACTTTAAAGCATTGGATTGAGGAATCGGAAACGGAAGAGGGCAAGCTAACCTTTTAGAAAGGAAAGAAAGGAGGGGTCAAGATGACGGGTCCGCTTGAGATGCAAACTTCTTTGGTAAAGCCTTCCGAAGCGGCTCAAAGCGTTAGCCGTCAGCTGATTACCCAAGAGGCCGCTCAACAAGTGTTGGCTTCCGAGATGTTGAAAAAAACCAAAGAATCAACGCACACGACACCCGCCGCCGAAAAAACCAGCCAGGAAGGTGTCAAGAACTCTACCGATAAAGAGCAAGGCCAAATGCAAGGGGAGCTGTCGGGAAGAAAAAAAGAGGAAGAAAAAGAGACCCCCAAGAAGCCCGATGACGATTATCGTGGCCATTTTTTGGACGTGCGCGGTTAAATCTAAACGGTGCTATTCAAAGAAAAAGGAGTCGAATCATGCCAGATGTCGCTTCGGTATTCGGGTATTTGGGAATCGAAAAAAAAAGTGACGAGACATATGTCGGCGGGATCATCATATCCGACAGTTACGGCATTCCTGTCGAATTCAAGTACACAGAACCCATAAAGCCGACAAACCTTCAAAAAATTCTATATGGTAAATCGATCGAAAAGTATTTGACCGTGGATGTGCTGTCCAAAAAGCTGATTATCAGCATACAGGAAAAACCACGTTTCATACTCGTTCGGGACCTGACTTTGCTGCAAACCCAGTCAAAGTACCCAATCATCTTTTTAGACTCGATAAAAAAAGAAACGACGGACGCGGATACCTCTGACGAACGATATCGAACCGATATGATCGGGAAAGAGTACAAGATCGTTTACGTCAATAACTTAACTTCAGACGAATACCAGTGGCTGACCTCTATCTCTAAAGAAATCGATATCCTTGAACCGTTTTCGCGTCTGAAGGAGGCTTTGGATTACGTTTGTTCAATAAAATAAAAGGCTTTTTTAGAGACCTGGCTGATTCGGTGAAAAAAGAAACCGGCACGATATCCGTTATCGAAACCGACTTTTGGTTCGAGGCGGGAATAGGCGATATCTATTCTCCGATCGCGGAAGCCGTGACCAAAGAAGGCTTTTACATTCAGGAAACCGAGCTGAAGATCACTGATCTTGAGGAAACATCGAGCGCCCTTTGTTCGGTTAAAGGATTCGACAGCGAAACCGCCGGACGCTTTGACCAAATAATCAAGACCGCCGGTCTTGAAGCGGAAGCGGGGGTTTTTTCCTTTGAAACGCCGGGATTGGGTGTCTGTATATCAGATTTCACGCCTCCCGGAACCGGAACGGCGATTTTTGACGAAAGTCCGGAAGAAACTTCCTTTTTGATGGATCAGATTATTTCCTTTCCGCTCTATTTTGTCAAAGGAATCCTGGTTTACACGGAAGAACTGATGGAAGGAGTCCGGGCGAAAAACGAACCGCTCTTCGCTACGATCAAAATTAACGCTTCCGATCGGGTTATCGCGCAGTTTCCTATGAGCCGCCTATCCGTTTCGCGCGAGAGTTATTCCACAGGCAATATCAAAAATGCGTTGACTTTTATCCTTGATCGAATGAACCATAAGCCGCGATTGCGGTGGATCGGGATTTTCCGTGACGTTCCGATCAATCGGATCAAGCAGCTCACTTTCAGCGAATCGACCCTATCCTTTACGTTGAACAGCTTGGATCGGCGTTCTATCTACGTTTTGGATGTGTTGGCCGTCTTTGACGAAGTGATGGAAAAGTACCATATCGCGCCGATCATACGCGGATAACGAGGAAAAACAAGATGGATTGCGCCATAGAAAAGATCCCTTTATCGGGAAAGCATACGGCTTACTTAAAAATCGATCTTCATGATGACTTTCTCAAACGGATGGTCTCGCGGTTAAGCGCTCTCTCGAAGCCATGGGTCATCGCTTTTGAAGATGTCAAATCGCTTCAAGAGTTCGGAGGATTCGAAGTTTCGAACGACCTCTGCGTCTTCCCTCCTTTCGACCTTCTGCCCTTCGAACAGGTAGAAGGTTCGATACCGACGCTTAAGAAGCGGATGAAAACGCTATACCGCCTTGGAGGACCTGACCGATTCACCGGAGGGATCCTGACGACGATTCCGGCTCTCCTACAAAAAATTGTAGATCCCGGCGCTTTGGTAGAAGGCTGCCTCACTTACAAAAAAGGCGGCTTCATACGGGATAACCGGGGCGACAAGTATGACAGGGAATCCCTGATCCAATACCTCAGCGAAACCGGGTACCGACGCGCTTACACGGTCGAAAACCCGGGCGAGTTTTCCGTTCGCGGTTTTATCCTCGACTATTTCAGTTTGTTCGATGACTTCCCCAAACGCATCGAGTTCTTCGACGATGAAATCAACGACGTGCGGTTCTTTGATCCGCAAACCCAACTGAGTCTTTCAAAAGAAACGGATGCAAGAGAAGGGTCAAAACTGCCAGAAGGCCAGAACGTGATCGTCCCGTTTCGAGAAACCTTCTTCAAAGAAGAGAATTGGGAACATTTTCGAAACCGGATCGCGGATTTAAAAAAGAAGTACCCGAGCAGTCTCTTCTTGGGAACGCTGGAACAAAAACCGGATCGGTTCCCGTCGCTGGGGGGCATGCTGCTTCCGTCGCAGCGGGCGCTGGTCAATATCTTGCCAGAGGATACGATCTTCTTATACGTTCGTTTGACTCAAGCCTTGGAAAAATTCCGCGGGTACGAGAAAGAACTCTTCGACATCTATCCGCAAGCGGAATACAAAGAAATATACTTTAAATACTTTCGGGTATCGGAAAGCGCGCTGCTATCGCGAATCAACGTCACCGTCCTGACGGAACCCGGAGTCCCGCAGATGGGCGTGTCCGAATCGGCCACCCCTTTCGCGGATTACGCGGTTTCTTCTGACGGTTTAACAGCCGTTAAGCGAAAAAGCCAAACGACCGCCTTTTTGGATTACCCAAACCAAGTCATCGCCTCTTCCGAAGACTTGGAAAAGGGAGACTTGATCGTTCACGAAGACTTCGGAGTCGGACGCTATCAAGGGAACGAGGTGATCGGCAATTACGCCGGAATCCGGGAGTATCTGAAGATCGAATACGC
>JAAYCF010000244.1 GCA_012744415.1 Thermotogaceae bacterium | reverse complement strand
CGTTGCGATGCTCCTGCATGTTCGACTCGAATTCAAATCGGTTCAGCGAAGGCGAGGCTATCCAAAAGCAAGATTTTCCTAGCTATTTCGAAGCCCTTACAGCAGAACGGTATATCTTCGCCAATGACGTGCGATCGGATCCCAGAACCGGTCAACTAGCCGATACCTATCTGAACGCACGCGGAATCTCTTCGATGCTGGACGCCGGCATCGTTCAAAATGGGATTCTCATCGGGGTCGTGTGTTTGGAGCACACAGGCCACGCCCGGAAGTGGCACATCGATGAAATGGCCTTTGCCAGCTCGGCTTCCTCCCTGATCGCCCAAATTCTTTCCGATATCGAACGAAAAAACGCTGAGAAAGCTCTCCGGGAAAGTGAAGAGAGGTATCGGGAGATGCTGAATCTGACACCGGTCGGAATCATCGTTTGCCGAAAAGAAATCGTATCATTTATCAACCCGTCAGGCTTAACCTTGCTTAAATCGGCGTCCAAAGAACAAACAATAGGAAAACCGATAGGTGATCTCTTTGCCGATTCTTCTTTAGAAGGCTATCTGCAAAGCCTTCAAGAGCCAAATTCTTTCGACGTTGGAGCACCCATTCGTCAATCCTTCCTAAAACGCTTCGACCAATCCGTCATCGAAGTGGAAATCGTAGGGGCGCGTTCGATCGAAAAGACCTTTCCGTCTGTTTTACTTCTCATTACAGATCTCAGTGAGCGAAAACAGGCGGAGAAAGACCGAATCGCCAGACAGGTTGCCGAAGCTTCAAACCGCGCAAAAAGCGTCTTTCTTTCTCATATGAGCCACGAGATCCGAACCCCGCTCAATGCGATTTTGGGCTTCTCACAGCTTTTATCTCACGAAGCGTCTCTTCCGGATAAACAGAGAGGCTTCGTTCAAACGATCATTCAGAACGGAGAGCGCCTGTTAAAACTCGTCAACAACGTACTCGAACTTTCCAGAATCGATACGGAAAAGCTGAAGGTCACGCTTTTGGAGTTCGATCTTCACCAACTACTGGAGGATCTAAGGAATATGTTCCTCTTTCGGAGCGAAGAGAAGGGGTTACAGTTCATACTTAAAATTCAGCCCGATGTTCCGCGCCATATCGTGGGAGATGAAGGAAAGTTGCGGAGCGTTTTCGTCCATCTTCTGGGGAACGCGGTTAAATTCACGCAGTCTGGAAAAGTCGATTTATCCATCGGAACAGCCCAAAAACAAAACCGAACCGAGAAGGAGGCCAGGCCCGACATCGTGTATTTGGAGGCGCGGATCGAGGATACGGGACTCGGGATTCCTGAATCGGATCTGCCCTTCCTTTTCGAATCCTATCCGACCACCATCAAAGGAAGCGCGCTGGAAAGGACCGGGTTAGGTTTAACCCTCACCAAACGTTTGATAGAGCTGATGGGGGGGACGATCAGCGCGCAAAGCGCTGTGAACAGCGGAAGCGTCTTCGTGTTTCAGATCCCGGTTCAATTAGCGGCAAATAATTCGTCAACGACCACTCGGCGTGGCAACCCAATTCCGGCAGCTATCGGCTCTCTGGAGCGAACCCATATAGAGACTGGTTTGGAGAAGTTACCGGCGGATCTGTATCGTCGTATGCGGGAAGTGTTGGAACGAGGGGAAAGGTTGCGGTTTATCGCGCTGCTGACGGAAGTCGAAGCGTTTGATCGCCCAACGGGGAAGGCTCTGAGAGCGCTCGCTCAGCGCTATGACTTCGCGGAGTTGAACGCGCTTTTTCGTCTACGGGAGGATTAACCCGCCCGAGCAACCTCATTTTTCCTCGAATCCAGCCGCCGCTTTCGTTTTATGTTATAATATTAACCTCTACCCCCATTTTCTTCACTCGATTTCGACGTGCTACAACCGTAGAAGATTCGGTATCCATCACCGGCTTCGGACTAAGTCGCAATCAAACGATTCTTTAGGCAGATTTTTTCGCCCTTTAAGGAAGAAATATCGGCGTTTCGCCATCGAAGGAGTGTGGAACATGAAGCGAAAAATCCTATGGCTGGTTTTATTATCAGCAATCATCGCCTTTTCGATCCTTTCCTCGGCACTCAGCTGTACGATTCACCAAGGTCCCGGTGGGACGTATTTTTCGATCACCGTGCACAATCAGCATATGCTGCATACCGTAAGGATTTATAAGAACGGCGTGTTTTTCGGCGAGGCTGCCCCCGGACAAACCTATTTCCGAGACGATTTCTTGGCAACCGATCGCGTAAGGCTTTATAATTTGCAAGCGGCGACCTTTCTCCAGGACGCGAGTTTGAACACCGATTGGCTTGTGAACGCCTACCTTACTTTTACTTACACGGGAGGGATTACAGTTTCGGTCAGCGCCATCTTGGACGAAGGTCGCTAAAAATCTGTATTTCGCAAACCCCGCCTTTTAAGGCTTTTTGATTCGATAAATCTATGGTATAATCTTGATATGGCAATGAGGAGAACCCCTTTGTATGGATTCATGGCGAAAAGGAAGGTTTTGGGTTGTGTGTTGGTTTTATTTCTCTGTTTTTTGCCAAAGATTGGGTTCGCAGCGCGATATAGCGATCACTATATCGGGCTGAGCACCACCCTTATCAAGACCGATACTTTGGGGTTATTCCAAGGGGAGTCCATACTCCAGGATCTCTCTTTGGATTTTGAGGCGACCTACGGACCGCCGTTCATGAAACCCTTTCGATTTCGTGCCGGCGTAGGATTTTACGAGTTTACAAAAATCTGTCTGATTGCGGGTATGGAAATTCCGATTTTTGAAGAACTGAACGACTATCAAGCGAAGAGATGGGGCGTTTATCTGATTCCGGAAGTCGAAATCGGGTTTTCTCGATGGGATCTGGCTTTGCGGTGCGAGGTTTTGATACCGTTAAATGCCATCGGGGGACTGCAGATTGGCTTTGGCATCAATAAAAACCTCCATTTGTTGTTTTCTCTCTCTTATTCTACGGGCCTTTATCCGTTAGTGAAGTGAGTGATCGGTCCAAAATATCATACAGGGGGTAAAAAAACATGAAAAAGCTGATTTTGGTGTTGTCGTTAGCCGTGGTGGTTTTGCTTATGAGCAGCTGTACGTATTTTTTCTATTCTCAAGACGGCAACTTAGGGTACTATCCCGGGGCAACTGGCATTCCGGTGGGGTCCTTTTCTGCGACGAGAGAACAATGGTATGTCCTGTCTCCGCTTTGGTTCCCCTTTACGGAGCCGAATAAGCGGCTCGATGAGGTCATCGTGCCCGAGATGGTCAAATATAGCGGCTCTTTCGTCAAAGATCTCAAGATCGGTTACGGTTATACCTTTATCGATTATTTGATCACCTACGTCACCGGCGGTTTGTTGGGAAGAAATACGCTTACTGTCGAAGGCCAGGTTTTCCGAAATTTCTAAGAAAAACGCTTTCTGTTCATAGCCGAAGGATGCGCGCGCCGCATCCTTTTTTTGTTACCTCACGTTGTGCAAATCATCGGATTTTGGTATATAATCTTCACGTTCGGATCTCTATTCCGCTTACCTTAACGATGTTCTCTAGAGGAGGTTCTATGAAAAGGATAGTCGTTACGGGGTTTTTGATTCTTGTTGTGAGTGTGGCATTTTCACAATTTTCTCTCGGGGTGATGGTCGGTCAACCGACCGGTTTGTCGGCGCGTTTGGAGATGGGGGATAACCTGTCTCTCGACCTCGGCGCAGCCTATTCGTTTTTCTGGATCTCCGGAGTCCACATCCACGCTGATGTCGTCTACGTGGACCGTTCGCTCTTACGCATCTCGGACAATTCTATTCCAATCTATTTTGGGGCCGGCGTTCGGTATATCGGCGCCTATTGGTTCGGATTAAGTTATTCGACCATCAGCGCCCGCGTTCCGATCGG
>JAAYCF010000243.1 GCA_012744415.1 Thermotogaceae bacterium | reverse complement strand
GATATCTCTGATCAGGACATCGCCAAGATCGCGGTGATCAACCGATATACGCCGGAGAAGCAGTTCTCGCTGGGTTTTATCAGCGGTACGGGCATCAAGAGAGGCGCTTTGGCCTTATCGGTAGGGCATGATTCGCATAATATATCTGTTACGGGGGTTTCCGAGAGCGATATGGCGCTCGCAGTCAATCACGTCATCGCCTGCAACGGCGGAATGGTCGTGGCGATGGACGGAGAGATTCTGGCCTGCCTACCCCTGCCGGTAGCGGGGCTAATGTCAGATCAGCCTCTGAAAGTCGTAATCGATCAAAACCGCAGACTGCTTGACGCCTCGAAAAAGACGGGCTGCAAACTGACGAACCCGTTTATGGCCTTCTCTTTCGTACAATTGGAGGTTATCCCGGAATTAAAGATCACGAATTTAGGATTGATGGATACGAACACCTTCCGATTCGTGGATTCGGTCTTTTCTTCCTAAAGCGGTTTTCGGTATCGCGCGAACTCTTTTCGCAATTGAAATCCAACGCTCTGGTAGAGATCTTTGGCTTTCGTCGGAAAGGTGGAAAGGGTATATACCCGAATATCTTGGACGCCTCGGTCTTTCAGCGTTTTGATCGCGCGTAGCAGCAAAGCGCGGGCGATCCCTTTCCGGCGCCAGGGTTTGCGTACGCTTACTTCAAAGATTTCGCCGAAATGCCTTCCGATGACCGGTATCACCTGTCCCGCTATCTGTTGCCCATCCCAGGCGACCTGCCAGATAGACCGGTCATGAGGGGGCTGCGTGATTTCCTCCAGATACGTTTCTTCCACTAACGGTTCGACATACCGCCCGTCTTCCGATTCGGATTCATAGGCTTCCTTAACGCTCTGTACCATCTTCCCGATGGATGCGTCATCGATCGCTTTAATGGACAGTCCCTCTTCCAAAGGCAAATTTTCTCCCTGAACAGCCGGGTCGAGGCAAAATTCCAAAACGGTGAACGGAGAAAAATATCCTTCATTTAGAAGGAGTTGAGTTGCGGACACTTCGGTGCTTGAAGCATTTGCTGCCAATTCCGCGCGCGCGCCGGGATGTTCTGATGCGATGAGACGCTTTACGTAATCTTCGGACCACCGAATCAACGCCGTTCCGATCCCTTTTCCCCGCCAGGAAGGATCGACCCATCCTTGGATGAGAAAGACCCACATACCGTCTTCTTCTTCCCACGGTTCGATGGTTCCGAAGGCCACGATGACGTGATCGATCTCAACAACCGGCCAAAGATGCAGGTGATGTTGTTCGCTTTCGGACAACAGAACCCGTTTCATCGAATCCAGAGGGTAGTAGTCCTCTCGGTTGGAGTATCGGTCAACCCCATCAACCTCCACGCGGTTTTCGTGGATTCGGAAAAAGGCTGGCGCATCCTCCGGCCCTGCGCAAAAACGAAGGGATACCGAATCGATTCCGGGGCATTGAAAGCGGGTCAAAGACGCAAGCGGGATGGGAATGCCGTTGGACTGTTCCATAACGACTCCTTTTATTGGGTGTTTTCGCCAGGTTCAATCAACCGGCGGAGCCCGCGCTCCACGAAGGTGCGCACCAGCTGTTGGCGGTACTCGGCTGAAACATCTGCGCCCGAAGAAACATTGGACTCGATTGCGGCGATGCTTTGGATCGGCAACAAATCCCGGCGAAGGGATGAAAAGGTCTTTCCCTGAACGGTAGCGCTCGCTCGAGGCAATAGAATCGCGATTC
>JAAYCF010000242.1 GCA_012744415.1 Thermotogaceae bacterium | reverse complement strand
TACCTGACAGGTATCGAGATGAATAAAAAATGGCATAAAGAAACCGGGTACTTCCCCTCCACAAACAGCGCAATGCGCGCCCTAATGGATGAGGGATGGTTCTCTGCCAACCCGAACCATCTGACCGCCTTCCTGCAAATACTCACCGGAACCAAAATGCCCGAGACTCAAGGCGTCGTGCTGGGCAATTTCGTTGCAATCCGCGATATCGTTGATGCCGCCGTGGAAAAAGCTGTCCAATACAAGGGAACAGACTATATCAAAGGCGCAACCGAAATCCTCAACGACGCGGCGAATAAGGCGAATACAATTCTTCAAGAGTACTTGCAGATCTACGGGCAATAGGGAATTTCACGGGAAAGGAATTACCCGATCCAAGCAGTCTTGGAGCGCCCGAAAGGGCGCTCTCCCTGCTTCAGTAAACGAGGTCGATCATTCTTAATAAGAAAGCACGGGTGACACGATGAGAAGTAGTTTTCCGAATAAATGGCTTCCCTATCTATTGTTGGCTCCTTCCGTTTTTATCGTCATATTGTTTCTGATCATCCCTTCCATCCAATCCGTATATTACAGCTTCTATAGGCTTTCCCTGTTCGGAGACAAACTGCTTTTCGTGGGCTGGGACAATTTTCAGAAGCTGTTCTCCTCTTCCTATTATCTCAACAGTATCCTTCGCACCGTCGTTTTTGCCGCGTTCGTTGTCTTTGTCGGACTCTTCATCGGGATGTCTCTTGCGGTGATGCTGAATCAAAAACTGAAGGGGATGTTCCTCTATCGAACCTTGTTTATTTGGACGTACGCCCTGTCTCCGGCTGTCGCCGGAACAATATGGGCTCTAATCTTCTCACCGTCGAGCGGACCATTTAACTTCTTCCTTGAAGCGCTCTTCGGAACCAGCATCAACTGGATGACGGACTCGACCATCGCGCTCCTGATCGTTGCCGTAGCCGCCACGTGGAAGATGATGGGGTACAATATCATATTTTTCCTGGCAGGTTTGCAGGCGATACCCAACGAGATGCTCGAAGCGGCTTCTATTGATGGCGCGGGCGCGATCCGCAAATTTTTCCGGGTCACCTTGCCGCTTCTGTCTCCGACTACCTTCTTTTTGTTGATTATGAATATGATGTACGCCTTCTTTGAAGTTTTTGGCCTTATCGATATCATGACAAAGGGCGGTCCGGGGGATGCGACGCAGGTGCTGGTCTATAAACTTTACAAGGACGGTTTCGTGAACTTCAACACCGGTCTCGCTTCGGCGCAATCGGTCACCCTTTTCCTATTCGTCGCCGTATTAACCATACTCCAGTTTCGGTTCACGGAACGCAAAGTCTTTTATAGCTGAGGTTTGTGCTATGCAAATCAAGAAAACAAGAAAAATCGCGCTCTATATAATTTTGACGGTTATTTTGATGATCGTTTTGTTTCCCCTCTATTATGCGGCGGTAATGAGCAGTCTTCCCGACGACGAGGTCTACGCTTATCCCCCGAAGTTTTTCTTCGGCGCGAACCTGATCGATAATATGGTTCGGGCTTGGAATACGGTGAATATGGGGCGTTTGATGTTCAACAGCCTGTTTACGGCAACCTCCGTCGCTTTTGCGAAGATCTTCTTCTCGATCCTGGCCGCTTTCGCCTTCACCTACTTCGGAAACTTTAAAGGAAAAGGATTCTTTTTTGCGATGATTTTAATCACGCACATGCTACCTCTGCCCATTCGTATCGTGCCAACCTTTGAATTGGTGAAACGCTTCAACTGGATAGACACTTACTCCGCATTAACCTTTCCGTTTTTTGCCAGCGCGACCGGTACCTTGCTATTTCGGCAATTATTTCTTACTGTCCCCGCGAATCTGGCGGATTCGGCGCGAATTGACGGGGCGGGTCCGATGCGTTTTCTCTTCAAAATTTTGGTTCCCTTATCGAAAACGAACGTCGGCGCTTTGTTTCTCATCGAATTTATCTATATCTGGAACGAATACCTATGGCCTCTGATCATTACGAACAGCAACGACATGCGTGTTGTCCAGATCGGGTTGAAAATGCTGCTGGCAAGCGAAGCGATGGCGGCCGATTGGAACATCATCATGGCTGGCACGATTCTTGCCTTGCTACCGCCGCTCGTTATCCTCCTGACCTTCCAAAATACCTTTATGGTCGGATTTGGATTAAAAGAAGAAAAATAAAAAAGGACTGATATCAGTCCTTTTTGGTGGAGCCGATGGGATTTGAACCCACGGCCTCTACCATGCCATGGTAGCGCTCTCCCAATTGAGCTACGGCCCCAAACTTGCAAGGGTATTATACCATATCCTTCGGTAATTTCAAGTCCTGCCCCTAAAATAACCCCTCGGTCGGGAGCGCTGAATCCGTGGTATAATCGAGCGTTGTTTTTCCGTATTTGTTTTTGGAGGTGACCCTTATTGGCGAAGATAAGGATATATGAGTTGGCAAAACAACTGGGTATGCCCAGTAAAGAGTTGATTGACGAATTGAGAGAACTCGGCCTTGAGGCAAAAAACCATATGGCCGTGATCGATGAAGAACAGACAAAGATTTTAGTCGATCTGTTCACGAATAAAACACAGTCGACGGAAAAACCGGCGGAGCCTGTGGTTGAAGAAAAGAAACCGGCAGCTTCCGAGCCCGTAAAACCTTCCGGAGCCGTTAAAGAGGAACCGAAGGCCATCGAAAAGAAGGAGCCTGAGAAAGCGGTTAAGGAGAAGAAAGAGGAGCCCGAAACAGCGAATCGCCTTCAGAAAGAACCGACGGTTACACATACACCCGCGAAGAAGGACAACGAAAATGTTCTTTTTGTCAATGTGCTATCGATGACCGTCCGCGAGCTAGCCGAAATGATGAAGATCCCTGTCAATAAAATCATCCAGGATTCTTTTTCCAAAGGGATTATGATGAACCCCAACCAACGGTTGGAGTACGATAATTTTGCCGAATTGGCGAAAAAATACGGGATTACCGTTAAAATATCGGAAGAAGAAGAGCTCGTTGAAAAGAAAGAAGATGACAGCGAACGCCAGTTACGTTCGTATTACGATTCTTTGTACAAAGACAAGAAACATGAGATGCAGTGTCGACCGGCCGTTGTTACAGTGATGGGACACGTCGACCACGGAAAAACAACGTTGTTGGATCGGATACGAAAGGCGAGAGTCGCCGAAGGAGAAGCTGGCGGTATCACCCAAGAGATCGGGGCCTATCAGGTGGAGTACAAGAACCAGAAGATCACCTTTATTGATACACCCGGCCACGAAGCTTTTACGGAGATGAGAGCCAGAGGGGCGCAAGCGACGGATTTAGTCGTTTTGGTCATCGCCGCTGACGACGGGGTAATGCCCCAAACCGAAGAGGCTTATAATCATGCCAAGGAAGCGAACGTCCCGGTCATCGTGGCGATCAACAAAGTGGACAAACCAAACGCCAATGTCGAACTCACGAAACAACAGATGGTCTCCAAACTTCATTTGGTTCCAGAAGATTGGGGTGGAGATACCGTTACGGTCAATATTTCGGCAAAAAAAGGGGAAGGTATCGAAGATCTTCTTGAGATGATCCTACTTGTTTCAGAAATGGCAAACATCCGTTGCCACGCGAAGGGGAAAGCTCGCGGTATCATTATAGAATCGCGGCTCGACCCAAAGGTCGGTCCGACGGCCACGTGCATTCTCAAAGACGGCGTTTTGAGAGTCGGGAATTACTTCGTTGCGGGGAATACGTGGGGAAAAGTCAAAGCGTTAATCAATGATAAAGGGAAGCAGATAAAAGAAGGAAAACCCTCCGAGGCCGTTCGAATCATCGGAATTGACCAGGTTCCGGACGCGCATTCAATCCTATACGTCGTCGAATCTCCCAACGTCGCGAAGAGCATCGTAGAGAGAATCCACCTCAAAGAGAAAGCTGATCAGTTAAAACGCAAACACATCTCGCTCGAAGAGTTTTACAAAATGGTTAAAGACGGTGACCATAAGGCTTTAAAGATACTGATCAAAGCGGACAGTTATGGAACGGTTGAAGCACTAAAAAGCGCAATCGCCCGTTTACAAACGGCGGAAATAACGATCGAGATCGTCCATTCAGGAATTGGCGCCGTATCTCCTTCTGACGTAATGCTGGCTTCCGCCTCGGACGGGGTTATTTTGGGGTTTAAAGTCAAGATCGACAAGAAGGCCGAGAGCGATGCCGAACGCGAGAAAGTGCAAATTAAAACCTACGATATCATCTTCAATCTGATAGAAGACGTTAAAAAAGCGCTCCTGGGGATGCTGGAACCGGATAAGGTAGAAGAGGTGACCGGCCACGGAGAAGTGCGGCAGGCTTTCCGCATAAAGAAAGTCGGCACGATCGCCGGCGTCCAGATGCTAGACGGATTCGTCGAAAAGGCTTCGAAAGTCAAGATTTTTAGGAATAACATCGAAATATTCAGAGGAGTCCTCGAATCACTGAAACATTTCCAGGACGACGTCCAACGGGTCGAAGCACCTCAGGAATGCGGTATCCGTTTTACCAGTTTCGATGATGTGAATGAGAACGACGAATTGGAGTTTTTCCAGATCAAGGAAGTCAAACGAAAATTGGAGTTTATTCAACAGGAAAAATAACAGTTTTAACAAGAGGTGGGTTTTGGACACGCTAGCCTCGGTCAATACACGGAAAGGTCCGGAAGAGCGGCCGTTACTGAAAGCTTTTTTGGACCTTTTTTTTCCGAATCAATGCCCGATCTGCCAAGAGAGCGCGAGCGCCGCTCGGTACGTCTGTCCTGACTGCGAAAGATCGCTGACGGGCTTGCTACCGACCCCTTTTTTGGGCGAAGGATTCGGAAAGGTAACGCGTTTTTGTTACTTTTCCGAGGTGGATTCGGTTCTTTACGGATTGGTCAAAGCCTATAAATATTTGCCCAGAAAAGATTTGGCGAATCACCTGTCTTTCTTTTTGTTTCGATTGATCGACTTCTGGCGCGCCAGTGTCCCCTTTATTATCCCTTTGCCCGCTCACCCGGCTTCGATAAGGACGAGAGGTTTTTCCAACACGCGGCTGATTCTCGATCGGCTAAAAGAGCGTTTCATACCTAACCTTACGATCTTGGAACCCGCCGTTCGACGCGAGTGGTCCTATCGCCCCCAGGCTTCGCTTCAGGACGAAGAAGAACGAAAAGCGAACGTTCGCGATGTCTTTCGGATGAAAAAAGGTACAATACTACCGGAGCGGGTTGCGCTCTTTGACGACGTGTACACCACCGGGGCAACAGTCGCCGAGTATTGCCGCGTTTTAGCCCCGTATGTGAAGCAAATCGACTTATTCATCCTCGTTAGAAGAAAGTGAAGTGAGAAACTTTGGGTAAAGAAGACAAACGCTGGTTGGCGAAACCCGAAAAAATTATCGTAAGCCATAAAAACCCTGATTTCGACTCCTTTTCAGCCTCTGTCGCGGCTCAAAGACTCTATCCCGACCATACGATCGTCGTTTCCGGTGAAGGGGCGCAAAACTTAGAGGACTTTTTTGCGATCTATAAGGAAAAGATTCCTTTCTATCGGGAAGAGAGCGTCGACCTCTCGGAGATCAAAGAGACCGTGATTGTAGACGCTTGTTTGAAAGAGCGTTTAGGACAGAGCATACAAAACGCCATTAGCCGTAACAAGCCGATTCTACGCATTTACGACCACCATCCGTTCTTCGATGAAGATATCTTTCCGGGTTATCAAAAACGGGAGGTTGTCATCGAAGAGATCGGTTCGGCGACAACCTTGATGGTCGAAAAAATCCGCAAGCAAAACGTCGAAATAGACAAAATTGATGCAACGCTCTTTTCGACTGGCATTTACGAAGATACCGGTAATTTTCTATTTTCTTCGACGACTCCGCGAGACTTGCAATCCAGCGCCTTTCTTCTGGAAAACGGCGCCAACCTGGACGTCGTCTCGGCTTTTGTAAAGATAGACATGACGATCGATCAAAAACGGTTGTTGGAAGACCTCCTTACTAATAAGGTCGTTAAACATATCAATCAAACGGAGATCGCGATCGGTATCGCGAATAGCGAAAAATTTATCGGCGGACTAAACTTAATCGTGAGCAAACTGTGGATGTCAGAAGGATACGATACGTTTATAGCGGTTGTCGGAATGGGGAAAAAAACCTATATCGTCGGGCGTACTTCCTCGCCGGACGTCAATCTTGGGGAACTGATGGGGGCTTTGAGCGGAGGCGGGCACAAAAGGGCGGCCGCTTGTAAACTGACGGGCGTTCCGGTCGATGACGCGCTGAAAATCCTGATCACCTATCTGGAGAAGTATGTGACGCCAGCCGTTCGCGCAAAGCATCTGATGAGCAGTCCAGTACGCACCGTCTTTGCCAATATGCCGATTCAGTCCATCAATAAAATCTTCGAAGAAACAGGTTATGGCGGATTGCCGGTTATAGAAGACGGAAAACTAGCCGGGATGATCGTGCGTCGCGATGTTCAAAAAGCAATGGCGCACCTGTTGAACGATAAACCGGTGAAAAGTATTATGTCCACGAAACTTCAGGTAGTCGATATTGAAGACTCGATCGAAAAAGTGAAGGCGATGATGGTCGAAAACGGGATCGGGAGGATTCCGGTACTGAAAGAGGGTGTGCTTATAGGAATCATTTCTAGAACAGATCTAATCCGAGCTTCCTATAAAGACGAGCGAGATCAGGCGAGATTCGATCTCGAATCTCCGATCAGCCAGTATGATACCAGCATCTTACTGCAACGATCGATACCGCTCGAATTGACGAGACTATTGAAATTGATCGGAGAAACAGGCGATCAGCTTAACATAAAAACTTATGTGGTTGGCGGATTCGTGCGGGATCTGCTGTTGAGAACGCCGAACCTTGATGTGGACGTCGTAGTGGAAGGAAATGCTATCGAATTTGTTAAAAAGCTGTCCGCACGCTGCGAAGAATCTCCGGAATCCTTTCGTATCCGAAAGATAGAAGAACATACGCCTTTCCAAGTGGCAAAGGCGTATTTTGACAAAGGCTATACAGTCGATTTTGCTTCGGCTCGGATAGAAACCTATCACTCGCCCGGCGCCTTACCGGTTGTAGAGTTTTCTCATATACGTAAAGACCTTGTGCGAAGGGATTTCAGCATTAATGCGATGGCGATTGATTTGGGCAAAGACGCCTTTGGCACTCTGTTGGATTTCTTTCGTTGTCGTCGAGACCTGGAAAGCGGGTCGATTCGCGTCTTGTACAATACCAGCTTCATAGACGATCCCACTCGTATTTTGAGGGGAGTGCGCTATGAGATCCGTTTCGGCTTCGCCATGGAAGAAAGAACTTTGGAACTCTTAAAGGAAGCGTTGTCCGAAAAATACTTAGAAAGGGTCAGCGGTGGGAGAATTAGGCGAGAATTCCAGCGGAGTTTAACAGAATCGGCTTTGTTTGATCTGTTCAAACGCTATGGTGAATTGGAAATACTGAAACACTGTTTTCCGGCTACCTATTATACCGAAACCTTGGAAGCCAAACTAAAACGGTTCTTCGACCGATTGTTATGGGTCGAAAAATTTTTTAACTTCAAAGGTTCCTTCAACCGTTTCTACGCCTTATTGTATCTGTTGCTCGAATATAATACGGAAGAACAGTTGAAAGAAGTGGAAACCGAATACGGCGTACCGCGCAAGGTGACTCGAGATATCTTCGCCTTCTCGAAAAAAGTCGAGCTGATCGCGCACATGTTCAATACGGAATCGCCATTTTCCGATCTGTATATCCTTCTGGAAGGCGCAAAGAGCGAGTCGCTCGCCTACCTGTGCGCATATCTGACCGAAGACGGGACGAACCATTTCAAGGAGTATTCGCGGCTTCGAAAAGGTGTTCGGTTTTACTACGTTGACGGCATGATGCTCACGAAGCAATACCACCTGGATGAAGGCAGCGTGATTCGGGAGGTAATCGCCGGGATGACGAAAGAAAAGATGAATGGGTTGCTGAATACGGCTGAGGAAGAGAAAGACTATCTGGATCGGCTTCTGAGTCCCGGCGTCTGACGGATAGAGATCGGTCAACCGTTTGGCGAGCCTTGGAGGCTAAAAGCTTCGGATCAACCCCATCACGATGAGGTCCCACCCGTTAACCGCTATGAAAAGCAGGATTTTGAAGGGCATGGAGATCAGAGCCGGCGGAATCATAATCATCCCCATGGCCATCAAAATGCTGGCAACCAGCATATCAACGACAATGAAGGGGATATAGAGCAAAATTGACATTTTAAAAGCGATTTCCAGTTCCCCAATAATAAAAGCGGGTATGATAATTTCCAAACCCGCGTCTTCTATGGCGTCAACTTTTCCTTTTCCCGTGCTCTCTAAAAGCATATCCACGTTGTCTTCGTTTTTATGTATCTTAAGCTGGCCCACCATAAAATTTTTGAATATGTCGGCCGTCCTTTCGAACATCGTTTGGTAGGCGATTTGGTTTTCGGAATACGGGACCCACGCTTCGTTCCATACGTTTGTGAAGGTTGGTTGCATCGTGAAAAACGTTAGGAATAGCGCAACGGCCACAATAACCTGGTTCGGCGGCGTTTGTCTGGTTCCGATCGCTCCGCGTACAACCCCCAAGACGATCACCAAACGGGTAAAAGAGGTGAACATGAGCAGAATGGACGGAGCCAGGGTGATAATGGTGATGAGAAAGAGGATCTCTAAGGTGATCGCCAAATCATTTGGGTTTTGCACTTCCCCCACTCCGATCTCTATCTTCGGGATAGGTATCTGCAAGTCTTGGGTCAACCCGGTCGTCGATGCGGAAAAAAGGAGAAGCAATAGAAATAGAAGAAAGAAGCGCGAGCGTGGCTTCATACAGGCCTCATTCGGAAAGGTGTTCCATTTTTTTAAGCTCTTCTTCAAAGACTTTTTTGTTGAATGCGCTTAAGAAAGGAGAGACTTTTCGATGCGCGTATTTAAGGTTCAGATGTTCTTTGGATTCTGGTTCGTCGATATGTTGGAGGATACGAATATTCCCGTTTGTGGTAACAACAACGTAAAACTCATTCAGGAAGCGGATCAAGTGAATGTTTGAAAACCGGTCGACAGGTTGAGAAGCCAGGATAAAAAAAAAGTCGCCTTTTGCGCGCGCTTTTCCTGTATGTTTAGTCAACCAAAGAACGACCGCGAGCACGACGAATAGCAGCAGGGTAGCAAAAATAAAAGGCAGGAAAGCTGAAACGAGGAAACTTCCTGCCGTAGTTTTTGTCGCCACAACCTCGGTGGGCATACTATCCGGCAGTTACTTTATTGATCGCTTCGACAACCCTCGAATGCTGGAATGGTTTCACAATGAAGTCTTTCGCTCCGGCCTGAATCGCATCGATAACCATTGCTTGTTGACCCATAGCGCTGCACACGATGATCTTCGCATTCGGGTATTGTTCTCTGATCTTTTTTATCGCTTCGATTCCATTCATTTCTGGCATCGTAATATCCATTGTCGCTACATCCGGCTGTAATTCGCGGTATTTTTCGATCGCTTCTATACCGTTGCTCGCCTCTCCGGCGACCTCAAACCCGTTCTTAACTACGATATCTTTCAATATCATACGCATGAACGCTGCGTCGTCGACGATTAAAACTCTTTTAGACATATCTAACCTCCTCCAATAATTCAGTCATAGTAAACCGGAAATTTATGTAGCGACGATCGTGGTGCCTTCAAGAATTAACGCGATCCTTCCGTCCCCTAAAATCGCCCCGCCACTAAACTCTTTCACGTTTTTGAACAACCGCCCGAGAGATTTGATAACGATATCGTCCTGGCCTAACAAATGATCGACCACGAATCCGAATTTCTTGTGACCGACGCGGGTAATCACGACGTGGATATTTTGACCGTTTTCACTGCGTGGAAGATTAAAGACTTCGTTTAGCCAGACGATCGGGATGATCTCTCCGCGAATCACGACGACTTCGCGAGTTTGTATCATCTGAATATCCGTTAAGGGGAGGTTTAACGTGCTGTCAATCGTCGAAATCGGTACGGCATATACATTGCCGCTGACATTGACCAACAAGGCTTGAATGATGGCGAGCGTGAGCGGTAACCGGATCTTGACTTTTGTTCCGACATCTTTTGCACTTTCCAAAGAAACGGATCCGTTCAAACTTTCGATGCGAGTTTTTACGACATCCATTCCAACACCGCGTCCTGAGATCTCTGTCACCTTTTCCTTCGTCGAAAAGTTTGGTAAAAAGATGAACATGAAGATTTCTTCATCGGATAAATGGCTGGCCGTGGCTTCGTCGATCAATCCTTTTTCGATCGCTTTCCTGGCGATGGTCTCCCTATCTAAGCCTTTCCCATCGTCTATGACTTCAATTAAAACATTATTCCCTTCGTGTTTGGCGTTCAAACGCGCGAAACCGGACGCAGGTTTTCCTTTTTTCAAGCGTTCTTCCTTCGTTTCGATGGCGTGATCAATCACATTTCTCAGAAGATGAACCAGAGGTTCGCCGATCTCGTCCACGACGGTCCGATCCAATTCCGTCTCTTGACCCGATATGTACAACTGCACTTCTTTGTTAAAAGACTTGGAAAGCTCGCTGACCATCTTCGGGAATCGATTGAAGACATAAGCGATCGGAACCATCCGTATCTTCATGACAATATTTTG
>JAAYCF010000241.1 GCA_012744415.1 Thermotogaceae bacterium | reverse complement strand
GGCAGGATCTCTGGCGCATGTTGGCACCAAAACCATTCAAAGGCATCCCCCAACGGAGTTAAAAGAAAAGGCCGGAATCTCTGAAACTCCCCCTCATAACCTTCGTGTGGGCCTAAGATCCAGATGATCTCCGATGTTCGGGCGTTGATTTTTGCGATCATACTCTGAATCGGAGAAGAGACCAGAATGTTGTCGTCCCGTTCATCGAAAAGCGCCGCGTTCATATGCATCCAGTCCCGATTCGGCGGATTGAGGATGTTGGGATGGAAATGATGAACCGGTTCCCTTCTTTCATCCAGGATGTTTCGAAAATCGTACGCTTGTTTGACGAGGCCGGTCTCCCGATCGATGAGGATCACGACGTCTTCCCTCGTTCCGGTTTGGAACATTTCCTTGTGATTTGAAACCGCCAGGATGTCCCCGTTCGGCAATTCTTCCATATCATGGTGGACGCCGTTGGGAACGGCGTATTCCCGAAAGATCTTCCCTAACCAGTTAATCTCCCAAAGTTTCGTTTTATGGTAAGGCACTTGCCTGTATTCGTACCCTGTCACCAATAAACGGCCGTTCTTCAAAGTCACGATCGACGTTCCGTGCGCCATCTCCGTGTTGGAAAAATACCCCCTGACCATTCCGTTCGGGTCGATGACGCAGGTGTAAGAATGGGAGAAACACGCGATCATCAAAGTCCAACCCGGTTCCATCAACTCCGGTTTCGTTGTTAGCGTTTGGTAGGTTTGGAAATCAACGGGCAAGGGGGGTGTTTTTATTCGTATCTCTGACCGGTTTTCAGTCCCGTCCTTGTAACGTACGGATAACATAACGCGATTATCCGATCCGGGGTACAACCCGACAATCGGCGCCTCGGACCTCGGGGACTTCGAAATAACCTCATAGGTTAAACCGCCGTTAGCACTGAGGCCTTCGACATGAATGGTGAGCGTCCCTTCTGTTGACGATTCGTAGATAACCAGCGCAGAAAGCGGGTTCATATCGAACGGATCCAGCAATACCAGCGGGGTATTTATTGTATACGCGCCCGATTCGTAGATCCGCAGGATTTCCGCTTCTCTTTTCCACTGCCAATCCAAACGGTCGAACTCCGGCGCTTCCGTTAACCTGGCTAACCTTCCGGACGTGGGTTTCACGAGAGCTCCAGACAAAATCAAATAGACTCCGATCGCGATGATGATCGTCACGAGCAGTGAAGCGATCCATAAGGGTTTTTTTGCGTTTTTCAGAACTCCGACTCCCCTCTCCGTATCCTGCACTCCGAAGCCTCAAGAAGACAGCGGGATGCGAATGATTCGTTCGATTCCCTTATAAACGAGCGTTAAGGCTCTTTTCGACTCCGATTCCGGTATTTCGAAGCAGATGTATCCACTGTTGTTGCCAAAAGTTAAGGGAACCGCTTTGATTCTCGGAAGACGGTAGATCGTTAAGAACGAATCATTGGAGTGCCTGTTATATTGGACCCCTTTCGCATCTTCCAGATAAAGCCTTTCCCAATCAAAAGTCGTGTTTCCGAAGTTTTGTTTCTCAAGCTTCAATTCGATTAACAAGAACACATCTCCTTCTTTCGGTTTCTCTTCGTGCGCGATGGTTTCCTGCGTTCCGTTGTAGCGTTCCACCGCTCGCGTCGCATTCAACCGTGACGCCGCTTCCCAATGGAGGATTTGGATGGCCCAAGCATCTACCGTGTGAATGGCAGAAGGTTTCGATTCTTCGTTGTTTTTGCAGGCAGTAAAGAGAAAGATCGCCGAAATGATGACGCATAGAAGGGTTTTTCTATAACGAATCATATTTTTCGATGACTCCTTTCGGGACGAAATTGCGGACCGGCGCCCCGATCTCCAGTTCTAAATCGCCTTCGGTAATCAACTCCCGGCACTCGACCCGATAACCATCCCGATTGATTTCGGCTTCGAAGACGGTCTCTCCATTCGAGGGGTTAATTTCAAGGACAACCGATCGGCCATCTGACCCTTCGAGATCGAATAATCCGATGTAATGGCCGCTGCTTAAGCGATCGGCGTCTCCTCGTATCTCGGAATACAGATCTGGGCGGGCGCTCCCGTACTGCCATACGAGCTCAACAGTCATTTCTTTTTCGTTGACGCGATACTGAGCCAATCGCGAGGATGCTTCTGCTATTTCCCCTTTTTCGCCCGCAATTGGAAAATTGTCGTGTTGAAGTCTGTCTTTTCCATTATCGAACAGGAGGATATCCATCGTGTTCGGATTATTGTCCACATCAGGCAGAACTTCCGGAGCATGCTGCGTAGTCGGCCAATCAAACCGTAAGCCCACTGGTTTAAGGAGATAGGGATAATAGGCGATAGGCCACCCCTGATGATCGGCAAGGATCCATTGCGGGATTCCTGAATCCCGATAAAATTCCATGACAATCGATTGGTTGCGCCCTGAAATCAGCACGGTCTCTTCCTCGTCCATCCAAACGACCGCATTCAGATGAAGCCAATCGCGCT
>JAAYCF010000240.1 GCA_012744415.1 Thermotogaceae bacterium | reverse complement strand
GATATGAGGAAATGGCCCAAAAAGAAGCCCTTCGGGAAGATAAAATGGATTTCGTTGTGATTACGGCGCCCAACCACATCCACTACGATGTTGCCAAAACCTTTCTCGAAAAAGATTTCCACGTTGTTTGCGAAAAGCCTTTGTCGCTCGACCTGGAACAGGCGAAAACCCTTCTGAGGATGAGCAGAGAAAGAAAACGACTTTTTATGGTGACCTATACCTACACCGGCTACCCGATGATACGAGAAGCCAGACATCTGGTTCGCAGCGGGGCGTTGGGAGATATCCGCGTGATTGTGGCCGAGTATGCGCAGGATTGGCTGGCCGACAAAGCGGAAGATACAGGGAACCGTCAAGCCGCGTGGAGGACAAACCCCCGTTATGCTGGAATCTCATGCTGTGTCGGAGACATCGGAACTCATATCGAAAACATGGTTCACTTTATCACGGGACTGGAGATCAAACAGTTATCGGCACGCCTGGAGACGTTCGTGAAGGGACGCGTTTTAGATGACAACGCCTTTATTCTGTTAAGTTATAACAATGGCGCGACGGGTAGCTATTGGGCTTCTCAGGTCGCCATCGGCAAAGAAAACGGTTTAACGGTCAGGATCTACGGTACGAAAGGTTCGATCGAGTGGGAGCAGGAGAATCCGAATGAACTCTATCTCTCGCTAAAAGGAGAACCGCAGTCGATTCTTCGCAGAGGCAACGCTTATCTATCAACCGCGGCGAAGGGTTTGACACGCTTGCCTTCCGGCCATCCGGAAGGGTACTTTGAAGCGTTTTCAAATCTCTATCGGAATTTTTGTTCCGCATTGACGCGATATAAAGAGACAGGGACCCTCGAACCTCTGGGAGAAGCGGAGGACTTCACGGACGTTGCGGACGGAGCCAGAGGAATTGGCTTCGTTGAAGATTGTGTCAAAAGCAGCCATCTTAAAAGCGCTTGGATCGATGCAACAAAAATCTCGGAGGGATGATGAATGAGAAAAGTGACATTATTCACAGGCCAATGGGCTGACCTTTCTTTTAGAACACTATGTGAGAAGGTTTCTTCCTGGGGATATGACGGCCTCGAAATCGCTTGCTGGGGAGATCACTTGAACGTTCAACAAGCAGCCTCTGACCCCGCTTACGTAGCGGAGCGCCAGTCTACCCTTGAACGATATCACCTGGGATGCTGGGCAATCGGCGCGCACCTTCCCGGCCAATGCGTCGGTGACGATTGGGATGAACGGTTGGACAATTTCGCCCCGAAGTCTATCAAAGGTAATCCCGAAGCGATTCGAACCTGGGCGGTCGAGGAAATGAAAGCAGCCGCCAGAGCGGCGAAAAACCTGGGAGTCAAGGTAGTGACCGGCTTTTTGGGTTCCCCTATATGGAAGTGTTTTTATTCCTTCCCGCAAACGACAGAAGAAATGATTGAAAGAGGATTTAGAAAGATCTACGAACTTTGGAGCCCGATTTTTGATGAGTTCGATCGATGCGAGGTTCTATTTGCCCTCGAAGTTCATCCCACGGAAATCGCTTTCGACTTTTATACGACCCATCGTCTGTTCGACATTTTCTCCGATCGTAAAACGCTGGGATTGAACTTCGATCCTTCCCATTTATTATGGCAAGGAATTTCTCCGCATCTGTTTCTCCGCGAGTTTCAATCAAAGATCTATCACGTACACATGAAAGACGTGGCTCTGAATGCAGACGGTATGGCGGGTATTCTCGGATCGCATTTGGCTTTCGGAGACGCGAGGCGGGGATGGAATTTCCGGTCTTTGGGACATGGCCATGTCGATTTCGAAGAGATTATTCGAGCGCTGAACGATATACAATACAAAGGCCCGCTTTCCGTCGAATGGGAAGATAGCGGTATGGAACGCGAGTTCGGGGCGAAAGAGGCATTGGATTTCGTTCGATCCGTTGATTTCGAACCTTCTGCCATCGCTTTCGACGATGCATTAAAAGAATAGTACCGGAGGTTCTCATGGGTTCTGTGGCGAAAAACGGAAGTCCCCTGTTAGAAGTGCAAGGAATTTCGAAAGAGTTTTCGGGAGT
>JAAYCF010000239.1 GCA_012744415.1 Thermotogaceae bacterium | reverse complement strand
TAATCGTCCAAGAAACCGATCAGTCCGAACAGAATCGCGGTAAGAAGGACAGGTAAGTAAAAAGGGCTGGCTCCGAAGAATTGGGACAAACTGTAAAAACCGATGAAAACAAGGAGAAAGACAACACCTCCGGCTGTAGGCGTCCCTTGTTTATAGTTGTGCAATCGTGGACCTTCTTCTCGAACATACTGAACGATGCCCCAGCGTTTAAAAAGAGGTATGCTGTATTTGTAGATCAGAATCGTGACAATTCCCTCGATCAAGAAGATCCAGGACACTCTCTACCACTTCCTCCATTCTCACCATGCGTGAAGCTTTAAAGTAGAAGACATGATTGTTGCTGGTCGACACATCACGGGCGATCTTTATTGCGATTTCCTCCGGATTCGAAGATTCAAAGAAGAGGATACGGTCTTGAGTCGAATCTGGTCGATCATCGGGGTCTTTCTGCAGCACACTTTTTGTTTTTAGTATCGACGGTTCTCGGCTGAATAGATAAACGGAAAGCGGGCCACTCTCCAAGATCTTTTCCCCTATTCGGGCGTGGATTTCATCCGTGTACCCTCCGGTTTCCAGGACGGATCCCAGCACGAGACGGAAGTGAGGAATAAAACCGATCCGCTTCATCTCGACCAGTAGATCCAGAGCCGCGTTCAGCGACTCGTAAGAAGCATTGTAATGGTCGATGATCATCCAATTCCCTTGCAACGGTTGAATTTCGAAACGGTCTTTTGGCAGCGTTAACAAATCCGGCGTGAAATCGATCAACCGTTCGGTCTCAATGATCGTTGAGCATGCGGCAAGAGCCGCGCACAGGTCTAATACGAACCCGCGATGCAAAAAGAGCGGAAAGGAGAGCATGATCAGATGGTTCCTGATTTTCAGCGTAATCTCGGTGACCGGTCTTTCACGGTGCAGATTGATACGGTAAGCCACCAGATTGACTGAATGATCGGCCTTCGTATCCGGAAGGTTTTCTCCGAAGTAGGTGACTTTTCGGCCGGGGTATTCGCTTTCCAAAGCGCACATACGCGGGTCGTTCGCGTACAAAACGACGTCTGTCCCCGGCATCGACGCTTGAATGATCTCCGATTTCGCGCGGAAAAGCCCTTCGTAACCTTCAAAATTCCCGACATGGGCGCTTCCAACATTCAGCAAAACGCTGCACGACAAAGGAAACAAAGCCGTTAGCGTGGACAGGTCGCCGGGTTGAGAAAGCCCCATCTCGAGAACGGCCCACCGATGTTGCTTTGTCAAACCGTTCAAAATGCAAAGCGGTAACCCAATTTCGGTGTTCTGGTTGCCGGGGTTGCAAAATACTGCCTCGGAAGGGAAAAACTGGCATAGGATGTCTTTCGCCCACTCTTTCGTGGTTGTTTTGCCGTTGGACCCGGTGACCCCGATGCCTTTGGGAGAGAGCACTTTCCACCATCGCCCGGCGAGTTCTTGTACGAACCGTCGCGTGTCGTCCACGTACAAGCAATGGCCGTTATATGGGCGAATTTCGCTGACAATGGCTAAAGAAGCGCCTGCCCGGAAAGCGTCGTCGACGTAGTCGTGCCCGTTCACACGTTCTCCCGGGAAGGCGATATAGATGTCCGCTTTCTGCACTTCGCGCGAATCGTGACAGAAACGCATTTCGGTTTTGTTCGAGGAATCTTCTAAAGGTTTCAGAAGCAGCTCTATAATATTCGTGTTCCAAAGACCGCACGCTTTCAACAAATCGATCCATTCCCGAAAAACCATAACCGGTTGATTCCTTAGTAAAAGCTAAGAAGCGCTTTTTTTCAAGGTTCGGATCATTTGAAAAGCAATCTCGCGATCGCTGAACGGCAGATAGGCGTGATCGAATATTTGATAGTGCTCATGGCCTTTCCCCGCTAAAATGATCATATCTCCTTTACTGGCGATGTTGATGGCTGTTTCTATCGCCATTTTCCGGTCTTCGACCAGAAGATAGGGGACATCGGTACGGATTCCCGACTCGATTTGCCGGATAATATCGAAAGCCTTTTCCGATTTGGGATTATCCGTGGTGATAATGAGCACGTCCCCGCGTTCGGCAACAACTTGTCCCATAATCGGCCTCTTAGACTGATCGGCATCGCCTCCCGCTCCGAAAACGACGATGAGACGGTTTCTCGTCAAAATGCGCGCGGTACCGAGCGTTTTTTCGAGGGCATCCGGCGTGTGCGCGAAATCGATCACGAGATCGATATCGTTCCCGATGTGAGGATACAGTTCAAAGCGCCCTTCAACGCCCCTGAATTCCGAGACGTACACGAGAATCTCTTCCAAAGACAACCCTTCCCGGTGAAGCAGGGCAATCACCGATAACAAGTTATGAACGTTGTATTCGGCAATCAACTGACTCCGAACCTCTCCCGATTTTATCCCTTTCACCCAAAGCTCAAAAGAAAGCCCTTCGATGGAGACTTTTGGGTTTCGCGCCGCGTAATCCGGCATCTTATCTTCATTGTAGAGCCCGTATGTGAGAATTTTTTTGTCCAGCGGCAACCGGGAAGCGATTTTCGTCGCCCATTCATCGTCAAGATTGAGAAGGGCTTTTCCATCGGCTTTAAGCAGTTCGAACAGATGGTATTTCGCGTTGGCATAGTCTCCCATGGTTTTGTGAAAGTCCAAATGATCCTGCGTGATGTTGGTGAGAATGGCATAATCGAAGCGGATCGATTCCACTCTTTTCATAGAGAGCGCATGGGAAGACACTTCCATACTCATGAACTCTCCCCCTTTGGAAATCGTTTCACGGGCGTCTTTCAACACTTCCAAGGCTCCGGGTGTCGTATGCTCGGAGTCATAGTAACGGTCAACAATGATATTTTTGACAGTGCCTAATAAGGAACCTTTCTTTCCCTTTCGGGTTAAGACATAATGGATAAGCGTGGAAATTGTCGTTTTTCCATTTGTACCCGTGATGCCATATACTTTCAGTCTTTCGTGCGGGAAGCCGTAAAAAGCTGAAGAAACGACTGCCTCTGCATACCGGCTATCGGATACCAACAACATCGGGATCTGGTCGACGTCCACCGGTTTTTCCACGATGAGCGCTTTTGTTCCCAGTTGTATGGCCTCCGTAACTAGGGCGTGCGAATCGAATTTAACGCCTTTTCGACAGATAAACAGCGTTCCCGGAAGGATATTCCGGGTGTCGATACTGACGAAATCCAGTTCAAGATCCTCGTTTCCTTGATAATTCGCAATACTGAGTATCAGCCCGTTTTTTTCCAAAACGGCCTTCACTTCAGCAAGTTTCACTATGAACCCCCCTTTCGTTGACCCCTTCACATAAAAAATCCATCATAAAAAATGCCATCTTGGCAACCTGAAAGTTTTCTTTCACATCGTGCACACGGAAAATATTGACGGATCGAGCGATACCGGAAGTTGTTGTTGCAAGCGTTCCGGGTAGCCTTTCAGAAGGCTCTGCGGTCTCGGTAATCGCGCCGATGACCGATTTCCGAGAAGTCCCGACAAGAATGGGTAATCGAAAACGCTTGAAAACAGATAGTTGGGACCACAAATAGAGATTGTCCGGAAGAGATTTCCCGAACCCAAAACCAGGATCGAGGATGACCTGATGAAGTGGATAGTCTTTCTCCCTTAACGCGCAAAGGACGGATTCGAACCTCTCTGCAACTTCGCGTACAACGTGTTGGTAAGTCGGGCGCGCCTGCATGGTCTTTGGGGTCCCTTGTATGTGCATTAATACAACCGGAACACGCTGATTCGCGACGTAATTGAAAAGTTCTGAATCCGGCGAAAGCCCCGAGATATCGTTGACGATGTCGGCTCCGGCATCGACGGCTTTTCTCGCGATTTCGACCTTGGTCGTATCAACGGAAACGGGTATTTTAAG
>JAAYCF010000238.1 GCA_012744415.1 Thermotogaceae bacterium | reverse complement strand
GAGTGGGATGTTGCTGAACAACAACACCTTCGGTTTTTCCTATTCGAGCCAAAAAGGAAACCAGTTCTATCTTTTACCGGGCAGTTTCCGAAGCGAGCCGGGAAAACTGAAGCTATCGGTGCAGGACCTGACGCTTTCTTTCGAAATGAAAATGCCGAAAGAGGTTTTCGGCGCGGCCACGCAATTGATCGTCGAAATCGTGAAAGAATGAAAATTAACGCCGTTTTCGTTAAAGCGTGGCTCAAACAGCGATAGTCGGCCAAATGCGAGAAGTTTGCCATTCAGCTTCAAATAGTGCAAAAAGATGGAGGGATGAAATTGAAGAAACACGTGTGCGTTTTGTGGTTAGTGACAGTCTTTTTGGTCAGTTGTTTCGCTTTACAACTCAACGTCGATTCCTTTTTGCCCCCGGTGAAGGGAGGCCCTACCCAACCGGAGACAACGGTGAAAGAGACGGGCGAAGATGAAGTAGCGGCGGAAAACCTTCAAGACGGGTTGATCTACGCGAATAACTTGATTTGGGAACAAGGAGACGGGTTCCGCTCCGTGGTTTTTGGTTCGGGAACGGGCTATATAGCGGGAGCCGTGGCGGAATACACAGTCTACCCCAATATTAACGCGACTCTGACAGGGAAACGCGCTGCCTACCTCGAAGCGTATTACAAAGCGAAAGCCTATATGTTACAGGGTCTGATGGGCTACTTGACGAGAAAGACTGAAACGTTTAGGGAAGCGTTGGTTTCTGTCGATACACCCGAAAAAAATATCGGAGCCCAGCTGATGACGCAGACGGAAACGATCGAGCAAGTGGCTAACGGCCTTTTGCGAGGCTTTGTCACTTACGAAGTCCGTGATAACGCGAAAGAAGACCGCGGGAGCGTATATGTCAGTATCGCGATTTCTCCGGCAACCATCGAAAGCGTCAACCGAATCACCAACGGCCTTTATTTCGCGCGCACTGCTAGAGAAGGAATCGATGCGGTTCTTGTCGAAATACAAGCCGGAATCATTCCTCCCGTCGGCGGGAAAGTCGTCATCCTTCCAGAAACCGGTGAAACGATCGTTGTAGGTTTTGGCTCCGCGATCGTTCGCTACAGCCAAAACGCCAAATTGGCGACGGAGTATCGGAAAGCGGCTTTGGAAGCATCGAAAATCCGAGCGACTCAAGCGCTCGTCGATATCGTGTCCGGCAGTCAGACCATCTGGCGGACGGGATTGTACGAAGGAACAGCCTCCGGGAGCGTTAATGAAGATTATTCCGGGATCAACCAAAAAGTCGCCGATCTTCCCTATGAGGACAACGAGTTGAAAAAGGCGATAACCTCCGCCTCATCCGATGAATTTGTGAATTTGTTTATAAAAACTTCGGAGTACAAATCCTTCTCGAGCGGTGTTGTGCCTCCCGGGGTCATCGTTCAAACGGCCGTAGATAAAACCGTAGAAACCGAAGGGTACGGATGGGCTTTCGCCATCGCCGTCTATTACCCTCCTTTAACGCTCAACATCAACAGTATCTATAGCCGTATGCAATCCATGGAGCCGGGGGAAGGCGGCATCGTCGTCATCGGTCCTCAAACCCCTTCCGAAAATCCTCAAGGCCCTACGGGTCAGGTGAGCGATAATACAGGCCTGTAAGAACCGTTGGCTCCTGCTTTTCTCTTTGGTTTTCCTGGGGGTGGGGTTCGCCGCCCCGCCCCAGGAAGTTGTATCGGAAATACACCGGCTGATCGATAGCGCGGAAAGAAAAGACTGGCTAACGCTTTCGCGGCTTTCCGAAGAACTGCAAAACCCGCTCCTCATCCAGAAGTATCTGAATTACGGGTTTCAGGAAGGGGAATGGCTTTTCGGCATCTCTTTGGCGAAAGTAGAACCGAACGCTTCCACTAAAATCCCAAAGGAATTCACGCAAGGGTTGGCTTCACGGCTGCCCGGGCTCCCCTTTCTACAAGAAAAATTCAGAAAAACGGATCTGCCTCCGATTCTTTGGCCCCGGTACGCGACGTACCAGATCTTTTATGGCCTGGAGATGAGAGTGGAGAAGACCGAACGCATCCGATACGTGGAAGCGATGGATTACATCGGTTACCTCACCCTCGTCAAAACCGGCGACGTAACCGTCATCAAAATCGCGGATGAAAAGGCCTTCGTTTTGGCGCAGATCGCCGACTTGAAGATCGTCAAGAACGATCCGGATACGGAGAGCGTTTTAGCCCTTTTCGACTACGCCACGCGCCACGGCAAACAATGGGACATTTCCGTCCCGAAAGTGTGGCTGATGAAGCTCTATACCGCGGCGATGCTCCTGAACCGAGGCGACCGACTGAACGCGAGGGACGCTTTGGCCGCTCTGCCGGAAGATCTGAGCCGGCTTTTCGCTTCCGGATTCTTTGATGACGAAGATTTCTTGCTCCTCGGCGATTTGTTCCTGATCTTTGGGGAGGAGAGCCGCGCTTTCGCCGCCTGGGCTTACGGGATGCAGAGGAACCCGAATAATCAAAGGCTGGAAGAGCGCTTTCGAGATTATTCCAAGCCTTGATCTCCTTCTCGCTCGATTTGGCGTTAAGTGTTAATATTAGGAGAGAAAGGCGAGCGATGGCATCTGAACCCTAATACTAACCCTAATACTAATATAAGAGGTGGAAGAAATGAAAAAAGCCGTGTCGGTTTTTTTGCTTTGTTTATTAGCCCTCACCACGGTCGCGACCGCGCAGGTCAAGACGACGGTTTCGATGATGAACGGAGACACGATCCCCTGCACGATTTTGACGACGACGCTGAATCTGGTCACCGACTACGGAGAGTTCCAATTCGAGGTCAAGAACATTTCGACGGTCTCTTTTCCGGAACCGGGGAAAGGGAACACGACGCTCAAGACGATCTACGGGGAGTACTTCCGCGGGTTCATCACGAACGAAGTGATTCGGTTCCAAGCCTACGGGGCGAATTTGGACATCCGAAAGGCGAAGATACGGGAAATCAGCTTCGCGAATGTACCCGCGACACAAAACACGAGTCTGTTGACGGTGTCTCTGCGCAACGGGGACGGCTTTTACGCCAACCCGCTATCCGATTCGATCCGTCTGCAAACTTCTTACAGCGAGGTTCGTTTGCCGTTTGCGGACGTTCAGGCGATCCATTTCGAGGGGTTCGGAAATGTGCTGACGAAAATCCAGATGAAAGACGGCGGCACGATCCAGGGAATCATCAAAGAGGACTTTATCCCGCTGGCGCTCTTGTCCGCGAAAGAGCTGGAGATCGTCCCCGATATGCTGAAGACGATCCTGTTCAAAAGAAGCGCGATCGAAGCGGCTTCTCCAAAAGAAGAGCCGGTTTCCGGACCCGCCCTTTCCTTCGGCCAGGAACCCTCGGCGCCAACGGGCAACACCCTGAAGACCTCCCTCGGGGCCGAGATGGTCCTGGTCAAGCGCGGCAGCTTCCAGATGGGGAACGTGAACAGCGACAGCGAAGGAGGCAGTGATGAAAAACCGGTTCATATCGTGCGTTTCACCTACGATTTCTGGATCGGGAAGACGGAAGTGACCTTCGACGAATACGTTGCCTATTGTTTCGATACCCTCGCCAACATGCCCAATGACCGAGGCTGGGGGAAAGGGAAACGTCCGGTCATCAATGTGAAATGGTTCGAAGCGGTTTCCTTCTGCAACTGGCTCAGCCAAAAAGAAGGGTTGAAAGTGGCCTATGACAAGGACGGAAACCTGCTGGACAGAAACGGGAAGGTCACCAAAGACATCACGCAGGTGGAAGGCTACCGATTGCCGACGGAAGCGGAATGGGAATACGCGGCGCGTGGAGGACCCGGTTCGAAAGGGTTCAAGTACGCGGGCAGCAACACCCTGAGCGAAGTGGGATGGTTTACGGGCAACTCGGGCAGTAAAACCCAACCGGTAGGCCAGAAAAAGGCGAACGAACTGGGTCTACACGATATGAGCGGGAACGTGTGGGAATGGTGCCACGACTGGAAAGGTTACTATTCCGCATCGGGCCTAACCAACCCCGTCGGTCCCGACAGCGGCTCCTCCCGGGTGTATCGGGGCGGCAGCTGGTACAGCAGCGAGCAGTTCTGCCGCGCGGCGAGTCGGAACTCCGGCACGCCGGCGTTCAGCTACATCGACGGCGACCTCGGTTTTCGCGTCGTCAGGACGGTTTTTTAACTTTTGGATTTTTACCTTTTTACCTTTTGCAAGGTTTTGAACTTGAATTAGGTTCAGCCTTAGGTTTTAGCCCCGCAAAGGACAGCGCGAGCGGTGAAGCAAGCGGAGCGCAGTCCTTTGCGGGCTTCGGCAGGCAAGAAGCGGGTTGCGCTTCTTGCCCCGCGTTTGATTTAGGGTTAACGCGGGTTGGTTTCGTGAAAAATCCGAAACCCGCGGTTTATTATTTCGCGACCGCGCGATCCCGGGTTCGGCTAATTACGCCGACCGATAATCGGGGTATCGCGCCGTCGCAAAGACAAGGGTCGCTTACGTCGCGATGATCGGCAGGATATCGCGCCGTCGCGAGGAAAAGAGTCGCTTACGTCGCGATGATTGGCAGGGGTATCGCGGGGTCGGGAAAAATACGAAACCCGCGTTTTTCGTAACCCCGCGAGCCCCCCAGCGAGAAAGAGACACCTACGATGCGCTATTATTGCGACGAATGACGGTTTTACCACATGTACGGAAACAACAGCAGCACCGGTCATAGGGTTATTCGCCCCTACAAGAAAAAGGAAACGTCCGAGAAACGGTTTTATCGGGTCGCAGACCAACAGAGGATAGACGTTTTACGATGTAATCGGAGATTTCAAAGCCAAAAATACAAAGTATCGAATACTGTATAAGGAGAGGAAAGCATGCATAGCAGAACTCGATTTATATTTTTTTTGTTGTCGCTGGCGGCGTTATCGCTGTATGCGGGGATAGGGGCGACCGTTCATATGTTGAATGGGGACGCGTTGCCGTGCGAGATTCAGACCGAATACTTCAGCGTTGTCAATAACCTCGGAGAGATGTTTCTCCCCGCGGATCTTCTTGCGGAGATCCGTTTTCCGGAGGCTTTTACCGTAACCGCCAAGCAGAGCCTGACGGAGATCCGAACGGTTTATGGCGAGGTGTTTAGAGGGTTTGTCACAAACGAGTCCATCACGCTTCTGTTTTACGGCGGCAATATGGATATTCGACGGGGAAAGATTTCGAAGATTCTTTTCCAAAACGCGCCGGTTGCGCCAAAGGAGTACCAAGCCACGGTGACCTTGCGCAACGGCGATATGTTCTACGGAAACCTGATGGAGAACGGCACGAAGATACAGACCTCCTACGGAATCGTCGAGCTTCCCTTTAAAAATATGAAGCGGATCACCTTCGAGGGATCCGGGAACGTGCTTTCCAAATTGGAGATGATCGAAGGCGGAACGCTCCAGGGAGTCATTAAGAGCGATTACCTTTCTTTCAGCTTGTTGACCGGAATAGAGATCAGCGTGGTGCCGGACCTGATCCTCAATATCGTTTTTGCGCGTTAGGCCGGGAGGGTGAATGAGATGAAGAAAAAACAAACGATACTCTTAATGCTTCTTGTCATTTTTGCGACGGCGTTTTCCGCCACTGTCGCGGACGTCTTTATGCTGAACGGGGATAAGCTGCCCAGCAACTTCCTGACAGAGGAGATCAGCTTCGTGACGGACTACGGGTTGTTTGTGTTTCCGGTCGAGTATCTGTTCGAAATCCAGTTCCCGGAACAGGGAAAAGGCGTGACCGAACTGTGGACCATCTTTGGGGAACATTTCCAGGGGTTCTTGATGAATGAAAGGATTTTGATCGAGGTCTACGATAAAAAAATGGAGATCATCAGCGCGAAGATTTCGAAAATCGCTTTCGACAAAGAAAAGATTGAAGCGAAAGACTTCGACTTCTTTCTTTACCTGCGTAACGGGGACGCTTTTATCGGGTATCTGAAGGAAGAGGCGGTAGGGATCAGCACCTCCTATGGCACGACGGAGTTGAAATACCAGGATATGAAGAAGATTCGGTTTGAAGGCGTCGGGAATGTGCTTTCGAAGATAGAGATGAGAGACGGGGGGATGATGCAGGGGATTATCCAAAACGAGTTTCTACCGCTTCGGTTTTTAAGCGACGTCGATTTGGAGATCGTTCCCGATATGATCGACTATATCCTCTTTATGGCGGATATCCAGAAAAAGACGCGCGAACCGGCGAACAACGAACTGTGGGCGATCGTCCAGGCCGGCTCTTTCATGATGGGAAATGCCCGAAATGACCGGGAAGGCAGCGACAATGAGATGCCGACTCACAAAGTCAAGATCACGTACGACTATTGGATGAAAAAACACGAAGTCACCTTCGATGAATATGATGCCTACTGCGCGGCTACCGGTAAGACTAAACCTAACGATAAGAATTGGGGCAGAGGAAAAAGGCCCGTCATTCTCGTGAGCTGGGCCGATGCGATGCGGTACTGCAACTGGCTGAGCGAAAAAGAAGGGTTGGTTCCGGCCTACAATCTCAGCAGCACCCTGCAAGACGCTTTAGGCAACCAAACCACCGATCTGTCGCGGGTGGAGGGGTATCGCCTCCCGACGGAGGCCGAATGGGAATACGCGGCTAAAGGGGGCCATCTCTTTGCCGACACAAAATACGCGGGGAGCGACAAAATCGACGACGTCGGCTGGTACGACAAAAACTCGCAGCAGAAAACTCAGGAAGTTGGAAAGAAAAAGCCGAACGCCCTCGGCATCTACGACTTGACCGGAAATGTCGCGGAGTGGTGCCAAGATTGGATCGGCGCCTATACGATGCAGAACGAAACCAATCCCATCAGCACCAAAGGGGGGTCAAAAAGAATCACGAGGGGTGGTTCCTGGTATGTGATGCCTTCGCTTTGCCGGAATTCCTCCAGGAACTCCGAAGCCCCGGACAATCGATTCCAGTATCTGGGTTTTCGCGTCGTCCGCACGGTTGTTAAATAATGCCGGCCTGCTTTTAAAAGGGCCGATCTTATAGTCCAATAGTTTTACCTTAGAAGGGGGGCGCGTTGAAGCGGCAACTATCGAGCGCCTCCCTTTTCTTTTGCGGGCTTTGATGGCTTGAAGGCGATCGCACTTTACAAAAAGAGCCAGGGGTTTAACAGATGCAGGAGCAAGAGGCCCCAGAAGCAGAGATCGGCGATGCGGTGCCATTGAACCCACGCTTTGATTATTTTCGCTTTTCCCAGAAGGAAGATGGCGAAAATCAACAGGATGGATATCCAGAGCAGCATTCCAGTGTGCCACGCGATTCGATTACCCAAGGCGAGATAGCCGTGAAGCAGCCCGAACACGATCAGCAACAACCCGGTCAGCCGGTGGATCTTCGAGAAGAGTTGGATCTTTTGCATCCACGCTTTTCTTATAGCCGGTTCTTTTCCTTGACTCGCGCGTTTGATCGCCCATTTGATCAAAAACAGCCCGGCGTTGAAAGCGGCGAGGCCAACGTTTACCCAAGCGAGCAGAACATACCATTCCATCCTCTATCCCCCCTATTCTAAAATAATACAGATCGGTTTGTTGATCCGTTTGTCATAGACGGCACCCTCTTTTAGTTCGTAAGAGATGTTTTTCGATAGGACCGTTCCGGCAAGGGTTTTTTGCGTTACCAGTATCCCAACGAGGTATCCGCGGCCAAGCAACGACAGATTATGCGGGGCTCGCTGCTCGATCTGGTAGCTGAGCTCTTCGCCGCTTTTATGCTGCCCCAGGTGATTGCCACTTCTCCAGCGATTCAGTTCCGTCACGTCGTAGAGCATTG
>JAAYCF010000237.1 GCA_012744415.1 Thermotogaceae bacterium | reverse complement strand
TATCCGGGCGATCTTTTCGATCGGAGCTCAGTGAATTCGTCGGTTTTTGGGCAAATTCCACCATTTTGTGTTAAGGGCATCATCAATCATAAGAGTACCATAATTCCGTTCTACTGTCAACTAACACCGAACCCGAAGAGAGAAAATGAAGCAAGACTAATATCGCAATGGATAAAAAATTCGCTTATTTTCTTCGAATTCGTCGCGATTTCCACAATTTTTAAGGTAACCGAACTATTTTTCCATTCGTTCCCACAACTTTCTAGAAACCTTTTCGGCCTCTCTCACCATCTCTTCGGGCGATTTTCGAAATACCCCGCCCGTTTTCAACACATTCCCTCCGATAACGACCTCTTCCGGCTTCCCGCTTTCCAGAATGCCAAAGAACCAGTGACCCAGAAAGTTTTTCTCACTGATCGGAGTGATCGGCATATAGCGAAAGGTGACGAAGTCGGCCACTGCGCCTTCTTCGATTACTCCCACCGTTTCGCCCAGCAGAGCGCTGGCGTAAGCCGCATTATTCCGAAAAACCACTTCAAAAAGATCTTCCAAAGAGAATCCCAAAGGACTTTGCCCTACATGATGCTGACTAATCAACAGGGCGCGTATGTCTCGAGAAAAATCGAACCCGAACCCGTCGTTGCCCAGCAAAACCGGAATCGCGCGTTCCTTGAATCTTTCGTAATGGGGCAATCCCGCACCGTTATTCTGATTCGATTGCGGATTGAAAGCGATACGGCAACCCGATTTTTTCAACGCTTCCGTATCCTTATTACTGAGACGGATTCCATGCACGAGTAACGAGTTCGGTTTGCAGACATCGTACCGCTGAAGTCTTTCAAAAGCGGAACATCCATACTTTTCCTCGTGGAGCTTCCCATCTTCGTCTCCTTCTCCGATATGAATGTGGACCGGATAATCCCATTGGCCAACGCGTTTCAACGTTTCCTCTTCCAAAGTGAAAGACGCGTGCAACCCGAACAAGGCGCCCATTTTTCCGGGGAACTTTTGTTTTTCTTCCCTCAACGCTAAATTCTCTTCGATCTCGAGATCGCGGATCTTCGCGCCGTCTCGGTCGCTGGTTTCTATCGACAAGACCGCGCGCATCCCGGACTCTTCGATCAGCGCCCGCGACAACAGGGCGCCGGTTCCTTGCACGCAATAGGGGCTGGAATGGTGGTCGATGATCGTGGTGACCCCATGGTCGATCAAACGCATTGCCGCGGTTTTGGCGCTCCAATAGACGTCATCCGAAAGCAAAGCGCGATCCAGTTTCCACCAAAGCTGTTCCAGCATTTCTTCGAAAGAACCCGGATGAAACGGACGAACCGTTAGGCCGCAAGCAAAGGTCGAATAAAGGTGGGTATGGGCGTTAATCATTCCCGGTAGCAGCGTTTTCCCCTCTCCGTTAGTCTGAGACGCCCAGGAAAGTTTTGGGATCGGATCCTCTGAACCGAAGACCTTGACAATATGTCCGTCGCGTACCCAGAGGTTCCCCCGAAAGTAATCATCGGGACTTTTCCCCGTGAAGATGAAATAATTCTGATACAATTGATCGTTCATCCTGAACCTCCAGCAACAGGAAACGGCGACAATAATCCGGATGTGCGCTTGTTCCGTTTAGGGAGTCCGCCACGGGAAAGGAAATAAGAATGAAAACCCAAGGTGGATACCGTGGGTTCCGTAGGTGACTCCGACTTCTTGATCGAATAGACCTAAGTTGATCGCATATCCCGCAGACGCTTTCATTGAAAACTGCGGAAAGTCCAGGATATATTCGAATCCGATCCCCAAGACTTGATTGGCGTATACCGGGAACATTTCGAACTTCAAATCCGAATAGGTATCAAACAGAACCGAAATGAACTGGTAACGAAACTCTCCCAACAGCCGGATATAAGGGTTCACCGCCCATTCCAGACCGAGACCGAGGTACCCTTGCCCCACTTCCGAAACCTCATCATCAAACTCAGACCTAGAAAACTGGGGAGAGGCTAAAAAATTGAACCCTCCGCTAAAGCGAACGGGTTGCAGGCTTTTTTTCAAGACGGCATTAAAAGAAAAGCTTTCTGTATAGGCGGAACCACTAAAAACGCCCAACGTGATGGGCACCAGTACGGAAACGTCCAGTTCCGGCAACCACAGGGATTCCGACACCGAAAAGATCCCCCCCAACCACGGCCATCCAACGAATAAGATCAGATCCCCGGGCATTCCAAATTTAAGCCCGATTTCCCCTGACGTGATGAAAGTACCGGTAGCCGCCTCGCTGAATGCGGAGGAAAGTTGCTGCGGATTCAGCGTCGTTCCCAGAAGCAGTTCCACCTGCCATTCCGACGGAAGCGTATAGTTGTAAGTGAAGGAGAAAGGGAGCAGCGGATTCAAGTTTCCCATGATGTTGATATTCCGTATCAACCCCTCCGCTCCGAAACCAACTGAGAGAAACGCGATCATGATCAGAAGTATCGTTATCCCTTTTCTCTTCATAAGATGATTATACCTCACCCTTCCTAATAAACGATCGAAAAACTTTATCAATCGCATTAAATCGGCTTTGTATGCGTCACAGAAATCGCGGAATATCCGTGCGAGTTCACTTTGTCTGTTTCGTTCCTTTCGTCACGAGACCTCCGAGTTGATTCCCCCATCTATTTTCTTTCTCGAGCGCTTGGCAGGTCGTCTCCGGGGAGAAGGGTTCACGAGGACTCCTCTATGTTTTTCTATGGATTTGTATTTCGTTCCTTATTTGAGGGAGAACACGCATCCCGATCACTCCGAATTTCACGATCTATACCGCTTTGAAATTTCTATTTTCGTAACGCGAAAACAAAGATTTATTCGTGCGGAACCCTTTCTTTTATGTTATAATCCGCCCGTGCGTAGTCCGTTACATGGTCTATGAAACCGTCTCTATATGAGAACTTCAGGATGCGCCTTTTAGATTCCTTCTTTTTTTCCGCTCAGTCGATCAGCAATCGCACCCTTTTTTGTTTTTCAATAGGAGGAAAACCGTGAAAGTAGCCGTCATCTTCGGCAGTACGTCCGACAAAGAAAAAATGAGACCGGCGATCGGCATTCTCAATGAATTCGGTATCCCGCACGCAGACTACGCGGTTTCTGCGCATCGGAATCCGGAACTGTTGACGAAATTGAT
>JAAYCF010000236.1 GCA_012744415.1 Thermotogaceae bacterium | reverse complement strand
TTTTAGCGAGTTCTCCTCCGGCTTTGGCCTTCAGCGAATGCCCGCCATCGAAAAGACCCAGGAAAACGAGCGCCGGATATCGGGCATTGTCTCGCTCGTCTTTGTAATCTTTTAGAAACACCTGGCCTTGAACCGTCGCGAAAGCCGAACCGGCCTTAAGCCAAGTACCGATCGGCGCGACCTTCGATTCGTCAATTTCCGTACTTTCCGCGCTCGTGCTGATCTGTTCTTTTTCTACGACAGGAGGCGTGTTCGAAGGGGACAGGCAGTCCCATCCAAAAGCGATCGGCGCCCCTAATTCTTTTTCACACCAGGCGGCAATCGTGGATTCCTTCTCTTTGAGTTTCTTCATCATAAAGGAATCGGATGCGACGATCCGCACGGTGTGACCGTTGATGACCTGAATCGCGGGCTTGCTGCCGAAGATCGGCAGCTGCTGGCCTAATATCTCCAGAACCTCTTCCCAGCGCTTCCTGAACTGTTCAGCGGACGAAGCGTCGCTTAGCTCGTTGCAGGACAAAACCGTCACGATACTCGTCGGGACTTTAAAATAACGCGTGAAAGCGGTTTCCAAAAAAGAGAGACAAGAGGTTTCCGCGCCTTCGGGCACATTCGCGATCTCGACGATCGCTTGGTTTTCGGAAAGAACGACCGAGCGGATTTCCGCCTCGAAAGTCAACCCGCCAAGCCCGATCCGGCTGCAGACCTTGGAGAGCGGGCAGCCCATCGCTTCCACGACATATTTCACAAAGAACCTCCGAGCCGTTTAGATGATTTCGGTTTAAGATAATTGGAAATTCCTTTCGTTACCTTTCTTGAATTCGCGTGGCAAAAAGCAGCCGCCAGAGCATCCGCGGCATCATCTTGATCGGGCGCGCTTTTCAGTTTCAACAGCAAGGCGAGCGTTTTCTGCACCTGCCCTTTCTCCGCATGACCGTTACCGGTGACAGATTGTTTGATCTCGAAAGGGGTGTATTCGAAGATCGATACCCGGTGTTGATGGAGCGCCAGCTCGATCACGCCGCGCGCTTCGCTGACCTTCATGGCGGTGGTCACGTTTTTGACGAAAAACAGTTTTTCAATCGCCGCTTCGTGAGGTTCGTAGGTTACGCAAAGCGCGTTGATCTCAGAGTAGATCAAAGAGAGACGCTCCGGAAAGAGCTCGTCTTGATGCGTTTCTATCAGCCCGTGGAAGAGCCAGGCGTAGCGGTTTCCCTCGATTTCGATCACACCGACGCCCACGCGTCCGTAACCGGGATCGATTCCGATGATACGCAGGGAATTCATCCTTTCATCCTTCTTCCACCGGTATTAAGTTTTCGTTTTCATATAATAACGCAAACAAGCCTTTCTTTAATTCATCCAGTTCCGTTGACATCAGCAACCGGTTCCGGGCAGATCGCGCCATCGGTATTCCTTTCGTGTACCCGGAAACGAATTTTTTAAAAGCGCCGCAAATCCGCTCTCGCCGCATCTCCCCTTCCATAAGGGCCACATGGCTCTCGATCGTGCGAATGCGTTCTTCGGCGGCGGGCGGGGTATAGGGTTTCCCGCCGATCGCGTTTTTCAGCTCCTGAAAGATCCATGGGTTTCCAATGGAAGCTCTTCCGATCAACACGCCCGCGATGGGGCATCGCGTCGCTTTTTCCAGCGATCCGGGATCGATGATATCCCCGCTCCACAAGATCCGGGAGCGTTCCACCTCCGGGATCCGATCCAAAACCGTCACGTCCGCCATTCCCGAATACCCCTGCTCGACTGTTCGGCCATGCAACGCAATTGCATCAACTCCGCAACCCATCGCCATCGAGATGATTTCGAGATAGTTGGGATCGGTCTCCCAACCTTTGCGTATTTTTAGGGTCAATCTCCGCCCTTCAGCGTGTACGAGCGGTTCCGAAACTTCCAGAATCCGGCGTAGCGTCGGCAGATTTTTCGCCAGAGCCGCTCCGGCTCCGTTGCGTACGACTTTACGCACAGGACAGGCCGCGTTGATATCGATCCCTTCGGTTTTCGGGGCGCAGGCAAAGGCGATCTCGATGGCTCTTGGAAAATCCGCCGGATCGAACCCAAACAACTGGACAGTGGTCGTTTCGTGGGGTTTTGGCAAGGTTCGGTAGCTCGCGCGATTCTTGTTCAGCAACCCTTTGACACTGACCATCTCGGTATAAAAACGGTCGACACAGCCGGGGACTGCGGTCCGAGTCAACTCCCGGAAGGCAAAATCCGTGACGCCCGCCATCGGCGCTAAAATGAGCGGAATATCTGGAATTTTGTATATGTTAGGCACCTTCTTCCCATTTTTGGACGTTGACTCTATTGTACAGGAAGAAAGTAAAATTTTCGAGAAGACGGTGATAGAAAAGATCTTTCTCAGCTCCCGCGATGATTCGGCGATTTTTATGCTAGCCCCTCTTTTGAAAACTGTCTCCCTTTTACAGGCCTATCATGGCGGCTTCGCGCGGAGCGCCTGCTTAAGCGCGTTTCATGGAGCGCTCTGTCGTCGGCCTTCCCTATCTTTGCGAAGGTTTTTACGACTAAACTCCAAACGCTTTTCTCTTACCGTAAAGACCTTTTTGCGGGACTATTTTCTACCTTGACGAAGTACCCGATATATGGTAAAATAACTCCGCTGTTCTGGCAGGAGTAGCTTCAACCGGTAGAGCGCCGCCTTGGTAAGGCGGAGGTCATGGGTTCAAGTCCCATCTCCTGCTCCAATAACGTTCAAAAGCGATAAACCCCCGAAACAAAGGATAGATCGTTGTGGCGGGGGTTTCTTTTTATCGTTGATCTTATCCTTAGAAAGGATGTGTCGCCTTATACGTTCAGGAATCGTAACGCTTGTCGGAAAACCGAATACCGGGAAATCCAGCCTTATCAATGCGATCTTCCAGCAAAAAGTCGTTATTGTCTCGGACAAACCTCAAACGACCTGGCATCAAATCCGTTGCGTCTATACCGACGAAACCGCGCAAATCGTCTTTACCGATACGCCCGGGTTGAACAAACCCGTAGGCCCGCTCGGGAAATATATGACGAAAGCGGTTAGAAACGCGCTGGAGGGTGTGGATGTTATCCTGTGGCTCTTTGATTGCCAGCGGGGAGTGACCGAAGCCGAGCGGTACGTCTATGATAAAATACAATCGGTCGAAATCCCTATCTTCGCCGTTCTGAATAAAATCGACCTGGTAAGGCCGAAGAAGATCGAGAAGGTCCTAGAAGACATCGGCGGTTTCGGGCCTTTCGCCGGGACATTTCAGATTTCGGCGAAGAACGGCGACGGTTTGTCGGGTTTGATCGAAGGGATAAGAACCCATTTAAAAGAAGGGGGATTCCTATACGATCCCGAAGTCCTGATCGACAAACCGATACGGTTCATGATCTCCGAACTGATCCGGGAAAAGATCTACCGGTTCACTTCCGAAGAGATCCCCTATGAAACAGGGGTGTTTATCGAACATCTTGAAGAAAAGGATTCAGAAGGTCTCTCGATACGCGCGGAAATCTTCGTCAGCCGGGACAATCACAAAGGAATCCTTATTGGAAAAGGCGGCAAGATGATCCAAAAAATCCGGCTTTCCGCTAAAAAAGATATCGAATACCTTTTCGATCGAAAAGCGGAATTGGAACTCTACGTTCGCGTTAAAGAACGTTGGATGCATGATGAAAACCTGAGGACGAAAGATCTCGACTTTGAAACAACGGTCCGGAAGAGCAGGTAAACTTATGGAAAACTCGAATCAACCCTCTGCAGACCTTCTCTGTTCTTTGGCAGAGGAGATCGGTCCTTTCTACATCGTGGGCGGCTGCGTCCGCGACATGCTGATGAGCCAACTGTATCGTCGATACAAGAAGCGTCCGATCGATATCGATATCGCGGTGGAATCTTCCATCGAAACCATCCGGGAAAAAATACAAAAAGGTTTTTTTTCGAATCGGGAAGAGATGACGCTCACGTTCTTTTGGAAAGGTCTTTCCATCGATCTGGTTTCTTTAAACGGCATCCCGATCGAAAAAGAGTTGCTTCGTCGGGATTTGACCATCAATTCCATGGGGCTTCCCTGCCCAACTGCCTTTTCTTCCCGCAAAAACGGGAGGGATTCAGAAGGGACGATCCGGTATGAGGATGTGATCGATCCGACAGGCGGATGGCCTGACTTGTACGCAAAAACGCTGCGTTGCGCGGACGAGAACAATCTAATCGACGACCCGGTGCGTATGGTGCGCGTTTTCCGCTTCCAGGGAGAGTTCGGGTTCGAAATCGAAGATTTGACCTTCCAGTGGATTAACCGACACGCCCCGACAATTCGCTCGGTTGCGAAGGAGCGCGTGGAACGGGAACTTGAAAAACTCTTCGCCACGCCGTTCTATTTAAAAGCGTTACGCGAACTGAAAAAAACGCGCTTGTTCGGCGAATTGTTCCCTTTGTTGACGCAACCGCTTGATTTCAGGCACCAGGATCGACACCATTTCGGCGAGAGTATCTTCGACCATAGCCTTCGCGTGATCTCCGGATGCGGTTCCGATCCCATTCTGAGATGGGCCGGCCTTTTTCACGATGCAGGAAAACAAAGCGCCGTATCTCATCAATCCAATACGGCGGAAGAAAGGACCGCGCATTACTACCGGCACGAAGAAAAAAGCGTTGAAATCTTCCAGGCGATAGCGAAAGACTGGGGGTTACCGAAGAAAATAGCCGAACCGGTGGAAAAAATCATCCGGCATCATATGGTTCCTATCGGCTCTCAGAAAGCGATCAAGAAACTAAGCTTCCTTTTTCGAGACGCCGAAGCGTATAATCGATTTTTCAAGTTCGTTCAAGCCGATAAACGCGCCACACATCCGGCTTTTTTAGAAAGCGACGAGGGGAAAGCGCACGGAGAGATAGTGAAAGCGGTACGCCGGATGTTGCCGAAGATCGCCCGTTGCGAACGCCTATTCTCGGGGGATACCCTGCTGTCTTTGGGTTTACGCCCTTCGCCCGCCTTCAAATCCCTCATCGATTATTTTATGAAAAAAGCGATGGAACGGGATTTTGACGTTTCCAAGCAAACGGCGCGAAAGATGATAGAATCTGCATTGAGGTTTAGAGAACGCTATGAACGGTTATATTTCAAAAAAACGGAGTATAGGAGGAAATTAGAATACTACATCGACGGGGAAATTATCGGGGTTCTCGAAGAAAACGAGGAATTGACGGTGCAAACGGAGATTTTCCTCTACCGTTTTGTTCCAGAGGCGATTTTGTCCGAGGCGCTTCAAGGCAAAAAACCTCTCTTGTTCTTTTCTTTGTCGCCTTGATAGCCCTCTCTTCCGGCGTCTTTGCCCAGGAGGACGCGCCCGTCTATTTTAGCGCGGAACAACTCACTGTTTTTCAAAAAGAGCCTGAATGGCTTGAAAGAACCTTAGAACAGTTTTTAAAAACCTTAATCGAACAGCCCGAATTGCTCGTATCGGAAGAGACGGTCGACGCGCTCGGGACCAGGATCTATATGAAACTGAGGTTGCTTAACGATCCTGCAGAGAAAGGCCAAGCCTGGATGGCCATTCTGGGTGAAAACACGGAAGAAACGCTTCGTCAGCTCGCTTTGGAAGAAACCCGCTTCTCCTGGTATCGACCGGTCTACCCGTTGATGGACTTTCTCGTGAAAGATTTCCGAAAAACCCTTTACCCGTTCGATTTCCAAAAATTGGTTCCATACTTTTTGATCAGCCAGTTCGATGGATTTGAAGCATTTTTTTCGCTCACGAACGAAGAGCACTACCATATCGCAAAAGGCGTCCTGAACGGGATCGTCAATAATCAAACCTATCCGGAACATTCTCTTAAAGCAATGGTAAAACTTTTAGACGAGAAATACTTGCGGGCGTACGCTTCTTTGGTTCAACCGATGATTTCAGCCAAATCCGAGGTGGATTACGCGCAGGAATTGCGATTAGCCAAGTCTTATGTCGATCAGGCCGGATACTTGTACGGGGAAGAGTTGAGCCAGAAGGCGGAGCCAAAACTCTATCAGGCTTTTCTTTCCCTTGCTCAATACTTTTCCTGCAGAGAAGACGCCCTGATTGTGGAAAATCGCGTGGCTTTAGCTTCTCAAGATACATATCTTTCTTTGCTGCCGGTGGTTTTGGAGCTCATCGACCGCTATGAGCAAATTACGATCAACAAAGAACTGCTGGAAAACGCCCTCGTATCTTTAATCCGAAACTATGGCTTGAAGACACGGTTGTTCGGACCCGAGATCACCGAAGAAATTCAAAGAAAATGGAAAAGTTATTCCGATACACACGATCTGTCGCCGATGATTCTGAAAACGATCTCTTCGGATATTCTTGAAGGCGGCAATAGGGTTCCGGTAACCCTCCCGACGCCGGCGACGCCGACGGCGGCTGTTTCGTGGATCAAGCGGTTCCAGTGGCGCCATGCGCTTGTCATCGCGCTCCCGATTTTGGGTTTGCTGCTCCTGATGGCGCTTCTGCCAGCGTCCCTGAAGGCGAAGGTGGCAAAAGCTTTCGGCAGAAAAGAAAAAGCGTTGGCTCTCTTTCAAAAAGCTTCGTTTTCCAAACCCGAAGTGGCGGAATACCACGTTCAGATGGCCATCCTGCTTGGATTGCTGCACCGGGAAGAGGAAGCGATTCAGGAATACCGTATCGCGACCAAGATTCTCAGTATGTCCGAAAACAACCCCGGTTCGACAAGAAGAAGGTCTTCACGTTGAAAAGGCCGGTCTTTGGTATCTCCCTTCTTTTAACCCTGCCCCTCGTTGCTTTTACACTCTTCTGCGTCGCCTATTCGGTTTTTCCGCTCGAATACTTGCCCCAAATCGTTAACAGCAGCCGAAAAAATGGAATCGACCCGCTTTTGACGACCGCCGTGATCCAAACGGAAAGCGGGTTTAATCCTTTAGCTCAGTCACCGGTAAAAGCCTTCGGCTTAATGCAGTTATTGCCGGAAACCGCCGCCTGGATTGAAGAGACGCTTCCTATTGTCGGGAGTTGGCGAGAACCGCACAATAACATCGAACTGGGTACCTATTATCTACGGTACCTGGCCGATCAGTTCAGGGAAGATTGGGAGATCGCCCTAACCGCTTACCATCAGGGACCCGGTAATATCCAGCGTCTATTGGATACGGGCGGATGGCGGAAGACCAATTACGTCCGAAAAGTTCAGCTCTATTATCTTTGCTTTTTCTTGCTTTATCGCGGTTACTTTTCTTTCAGATCTGAATGATGCGCGATCGGGCTTCAACTTCATTCCGAAGAAGCTTTTTGGAGATTCCTTTTCAGAGCGCCGATCGGTACGAAAGGACCCATTTCGTGTTATAATCCGTTGAAAATATCTCAGAGACGCTAAGAAAAGATGTGGGGGCCTTTCAGTTGCAAATCAATATGCGTTCTATCTCAGGAGCAAAAAAAGGACACGGTGTCGACTCCGCGTTCAATGATTTGGTGCATTTATTGGAGCGCGGCGGCGAAATTGAAGTCCTGAAGGATTCGGATGCGATCGCCGACATCGTTCACGCGCATACCGTAGATTTCGGTTCCCTGCGCCTCATTCGCCGGTTTCATAAACAAGGAAAACGCGCCGTCATCACGTGTCATATGATGGAAGATTCACTCCAAGGCAGCCTGAGATTGCCGCGTTTTGTCATAAAAGCCTTTGGCATCTATCTCTACTACTTCTACCGTCGAGGAGACAGGCTGGTCGTCGTCAATCCTTACTATCGAGAGGAACTGATCCGTAAAGGATTAGATGCGGAGAAGGTTTTTTTCATACCGAATTACGCCGACGAATCGCTTTTTTTTGAAGTCGGGGCCGAGAAAAAGGCGGCCTTGCGTCAAGCGTTAAACCTCCCGAGTGACCTCCCTGTTATTGTCTCGTCAGGGCAAATTCAACGGAGAAAAGGATTCGATGACTTTATCGCGTGCGCGCGTTTGAATCCGGACTATTTGTTCGTATGGGTCGGCGGTTTTTCCTTCGGGCGGTTGTCCGACGGTTATGACACTTATCGCGCCATCGTGGAGAACCCGCCAGAAAATCTTCGTTTTCCCGGTATCGTCGGCAGGGAAGAGGTTGCAAAATACCTTCAGGCTTCCGATCTTTTTTTTCTGGCATCATTCCAGGAGTTGTTTCCAATGTCACTTTTGGAAGCCGCGAAATGCGGGTTGCCTGTTCTGCTGCGGGATATTCCGCTCTATCCCGGCATCCTCTTCGACCATTATTTCCGCGCGACCGATGTGAACGGGTTTTCGGATTGGATTCGCAGGATCTGTCAGGAGGAGGACGTTCGTCAAAAAGGTATCGCCGATGCGCGGCAATTAGCCTCAATCTACTCCGAAAAATCGATCTATCGGCAATGGAAAGCGCTTTACGAAGAACTGCTCAAGGCGGATCCCTCAAGATAAACGGAGGCTCTATGTTTTGGTTGAAGTGGATTTCGATCATTGCGATCTATCTCTTGGTTTATGTGTTTAGCCAGATCTTCTCTTTCGGCAACTATTTTTTCCCTTGTTTGCTGACCTCCGCCGTCGTTTTTTTCTTAGTTTTTTATGTCTCCCGGAAACGGTTTTTACAGCAATTGACGTTGGAAACCCTGCAATCTGATGAGGCGGTTCCTCACGACGCCCGTGTCGCCGTTGTTTTCGTTGTCAAAAACGAAGGGGAACGGTTCGTGAAAAACGTCCGGGACTATCTGAGCTTAACTGGTCCGATACAGGTCTACGTCTACGACGATCATTCCGACGATCAGACGGCGGAGAAGCTCTATGCGCTGCAATGCGAGACGGATCCGCTTACCGGCGTGGATTATCGGGATCGATTGCATATTCGATCGGTACCCGTCTCGGAGAAGAGGATGCATCCGAAAGGCATCGCGCTCGAAGAGGCGTTTCACACGATCGATTGCGACTTGTTCTTCGTCGGAGACGCGGATACGGCGATATCCGGAGAAACTTTTGGAAAAGCCTTGAACTATTTAATCCGGGAAAGGTACGATGTGCTGCATTTAACCCGCCGAAATATCGAGCAGGATACTCTCAGCTACTCGATCGCTGATTCGGATGAGATCTTCGTCTCAGGACTGCATACCTTGAATGTGATACCGTTCAACTTCACGGGTTCTTCGTTTTTCATCTCCTCAAAGATAGCCGGGAAAATAAATTTCCCTTCTCAAGTGTACAGCGAAGATTCTGAGATTGGCCGTCAAGCGTGCGTATATGCCCGCAAAAAAGGTTTTTCGATCAGCTGTCATACCTGGGAACGCGCGCCGCAGACGCTTTTCTTGCTCTTGAAACAACGCTGGAACTGGAACAAGTATGCAATGAATCAGTATTTCGAGCAAAATTTTCCTGTTATCATCCTGGCTGTGTTGTTGTCGGCCAATCTGATGTTTGGGCTGCTATCGATTTATTCTTTCAATTTTTTATGCACCCTCATCGGTCTATTCTGCGCGCTGGCGTTTTCTCTGAGCACCAATCTGTATATCGCTTCCAAAAAGTTCTCGGAGGCCTTCATCTCTTCATGCGCTTACGTCTTGGTGATCCTTTTGCAATTTGGGATTCTATACTTTATACAAATCCTGTTTTTGCTGAAAGACCAACACGCCGGGGTCCGCTACTGCAAAACGGAATCATTGGCAAAATAAACCCGCTCGTCGGTCGGTCCGGGAGGTGAGCGATCCTGAGTCTGAGTCCGAACTATTTGGAGATTGCGAAAGGGATCTCCATCTTGTCGGTGCTCGCCGGTCATTCTTTGGCAGCCGTGATTAACGATATGTCCGTCCATGAACAATTCATTTTTTCTTACGTCGGAAAGTCGATGGTTCCGGCCGTCTTTTGCTTGATCTATCTTTTCGGCTACGGACAAGGATTGAAAAGAAAGCGCGTGACAACCCGGATGAACCTCGAACGAATCGTCGATATGGTCATTCCGTATCTGTTTTGGGCGGTTCTCTCCCTCCTCATCTACAAATTCTCCGGCCCTCGTATTCGATATCCCTATACCGGGGGAGAGATATTTGGCAAGGAAATCACGCCTTTCACGTTTTTTTTAAGCCTACTGACCTTTTCCGGGTCCTGGCAATACTATTTCTTATTTATCCTCATCCTCTTCCAATACTTTACTGGCGTTCTACGGAATATACGTCCGGAACGGTATCCCCGGCTCCTCAGACACGCCTTTCTTTTTCAAGCAGGCGTTTTGGCCTTTCTCACAATCGGCTTGTGGGTGATTCCACAAGAACGAATACCGCTTCAATCCCTCGGCGCTTTGTTGTATCCGAATCCGCTGTTCTGGTTCTTTCCGTTTTTTTGGGGTTATCTGCGAAGCGCCAATAAACAGCCGATCTTTCCTTCCTATGGCATAAGAGGGGCTTACGCGTTCCTCATTCTTTTAGCCATTACCGGAACTGAAGCCTTTCTGTTCGTTCGCCGATGGTCTACCTACTTCGTGATCGATCAGTTTTCGGTATTCACTTTTTTCCTTTCCATCTTCGCTCTTTCTTGTCTGGGTTCCGTCAGCCATCGCTTGGAAGAGCGCTGGAACAGCCTACGCAATGGTATCGGCGAAAGGCGAAGGCCTCTTAAGGAACGGCTCGGAAAATCGATTCTCTCTTTTTTCATCCTCTTCGGGCGTTTTTCTTTCGTGTTGTTCTTAACTCACCAGCCTTTCATGTGGTTTTTGCTTGTTTGGTTCGAAGGAGCCGTCGGATACCGCTTTTCACGCGTCTCAGAATTCTTTCTAATGGCAATTTTTGGTATACTATTCTGTTGGGGAATCATTAAATTGAGCGACGTACTCCCCAAAGGCATCAGGCGCTTAGTGATCGGTTTTTAGAAAAGGAGGAATCGCTATGATCGATGATCATGTGGTTTGGTGGCCGTTCGAAGACGCGCAAGCCTTCGCGGAGGCCGCTTTTTCCGCTGCCGGCGTTCCAGGTCCGGATGCGCGGATTTGTTCGGAGGTTTTGCTGGAAGCGGATAAACGGGGAATAGACTCTCACGGAATCGGGCGTTTAAAACCTATCTATATCGACCGGATCCGAGAAGGAACCTTGCAAACGATAACTAAGACGGACATCGTTCGCGAAAGTCCCGCCACGGCCGTCGTGGACGGCAACAACGGAATGGGGTTCGTAGTGGCGAAAGCATCGATGGAGTTGGCGATAGAAAAAGCGGCCAAGTACGGTATCGGAATGGTCGCCACCCGTCGTTCCAATCACTACGGCATCGCGGGCTACTACCCGCTGATGGCGATCAAAAAAGGAATGATCGGAATCACCGGAACAAACGCGCGCCCTTCGATCGCGCCGACCTTCGGCGTGGAAAATATGCTGGGTACGAATCCCTTAACATGGGGCATGCCGACAGATGAAGCCTTTCCGTTTGTCCTCGATTGCGCGACATCCATCGCGCAAAGAGGGAAGATCGAGGTTTATGATCGCGCAGGGAAAGAGATCCCGGAAGGTTGGGTTATCGGAAGCGATGGAGGTATCCGGACCGATACGCATCAGATTTTGCAGGATCTCGTTTCCGGGGAGGCGGCTTTGCTTCCTCTGGGGGGCGCCGGAGAAGCGCAAGCGGGTTACAAAGGGTATGGTTATGCGACGGTTGTCGAAATCTTGTCTGCCGCTCTTCAAAACGGAAACTTCCTCAAATTGCTCAGCGGATTCGACGAATCCGGGAATAAGCATCCTTTCGGTGTCGGGCACTTTTTTATCGCCATTAACGTGGAAAGCTTCATCGACCTATCGACGTTCAAACGCATCACCGGGACGATTCTACGCCAACTGCGCGCCTCCAAAAAAGCGGCGGGGGCGGAGCGTATCTACACGGCAGGAGAAAAAGAACACCTCGCCTGGCTGGAAAGAAAAGACAAAGGGGTTCCGATGAATGCCGTTCTTCAGAAGCAAATGAGTTGGCTGAAAGAAACCTATGGACTTTCCGATTTCTCGTTCCCCTGGGAAAAGGATTGACCGGTATGGACTGGCTAAAAGAGGCATTGGCACAACACGCGAAATGGAAAGGAAAGCTAAGTATCCAGTCAAAAGCGTCTGTTCGATCGATGGCTGATCTATCCATCGCTTATACACCCGGTGTCGCGGAACCATGCAAAGAGATCTACAAGGATATCGAAGCGGTCTACCGCTATACGATGAAGGGCAATTGCGTGGCTGTCGTTTCAGACGGCACAGCGGTGCTGGGTTTGGGAGATATCGGACCGGAAGCGGCTTTACCTGTTATGGAGGGAAAGGCGCTCCTGTTCAAAGAGTTCGCCGGAATCGACGCGTTTCCGATCTGCCTTCGAACAAAAAAGGTTGAAGAAATCGTGCAAGCGGTTGAATGGATCGCCCCCGTTTTTGGCGGGATCAATCTGGAAGATATCTCCGCGCCGCGTTGTTTCGAAGTCGAGAGGATGTTGAAAGAACGTTTGTCGATTCCGGTATTCCACGATGATCAGCACGGAACGGCGATCGTTGTTCTGGCAGGGTTGATCAACGCTTTGAAAGTCGTCTCTAAGAAAGAAGGAGATGTCAAAGTCGTGGTCAATGGCGCAGGAGCCGCCGGCACAGCCGTCACGAACCTCCTGAGCGCCTACGGGTTCAAAGATATCACGGTCTGTGATCGGGCCGGTATCATCCATCGGAAGGCGGATTGGCTGAACTGGGCTCAAAGAGAGTTATCCGAGTTCACGAACCTCTCGCAGAAAACGGGGACTTTAGCCGACGCGATGAAGGGAGCCGATGTCTTCATTGGGGTTTCCGCTCCGGATATTGTGTCAACGGCTATGGTTAATTCGATGAACGCGGAGGCCATCGTTTTCGCTATGGCGAATCCCGTCCCTGAAATCATGCCCGATCTGGCGAAAGCGGGGGGGGCTCGGGTTGTTGGCTCCGGCCGCTCGGATTACCCCAACCAGGTGAACAATGTTTTGATCTTTCCGGGTATTTTTAAAGGCGCTTTGAAAATCAGAAAACAAATATCTGAGCCGATGAAGCTGGCCGCTGCGAAGGCAATTGCGTCGATGATCGCTCCTTCAGACTTGCGGGAAGACAATATTCTACCGAAACCCTTTCATCCCGGGGTCGCGGATCAGGTGGCGCGGGCTGTCGTTGAAACCGAATGATTTCGATATTCAGAACCCTCGATCCCAGAGGACGGCGTTAAACCGCTTGTTTGTTGAAAGCGAAGAACTGTGTGAGCGAACGCGTCAGGGAAGGTTTCCTGGGTTCGGACGCGTGAACCAAACGCGTCAGACAGTCTTGGATGCCTTTTTCGTTTTTTTCGCCAAAGACGGCGATCGCGGCGTTGAACACTTTTTCGGCGGAATAACCCATAGAATAGCAGTAGACGATATAGTCGTGTATGCGTTCTCGTATATGTACGCGCATGGACGGTCCCCCTCACAAATAGAAGAATAAGATGGAATAATTCTATCTTAAACACGTTTACAAATCCAAACGTTTCCGTTTTTCGTCTTTACACCGTGAAGACTGGGGGCCTTTTTACCGTCCCAGAAAAGAACAGGCGTTTTATAGTATAATCTATCAAACAACCAAAAGGAGGTAAACACATGGAACGATACGTTTGCACGATCTGTGGTTACGTTTATGACCCCGAAATCGGCGACCCGGCGGGCGGCATACCGGCTGGCACTCCTTTCCAGGATATCCCGGACGATTGGATTTGTCCCGAGTGCGGCGCCGGAAAAGACGCCTTCGAAAAAGAATAATCCAACCCTTGGAGGTGCGCATTGACCATTAGAAAATTGACTGATTCCGTATTCAATGTCGGAGTCATCGACTGGTCCCGCCAACTGTTCGATGAATTGATACCCCTGCCGGACGGCACCAGTTACAACGCCTACATCGTCGTCGGATCGGACAAAACCGCTTTGATCGATACGTCTGATCCGGCCAAACCGGAAGAGTTCAGGCGCGGTTTGGAAGGCCTTCCGGTAAAAAAGGTCGACTATATCATCGCCAATCACGCGGAGCAGGATCATTCCGGACTTCTCCCTATGGCGCTTCAGAAATACTCCGGCGCCAAGATCGTCACCAATGAAAAGTGCAAAGAGATTTTACTGGAGCATCTCCCATTGGAAACGGATGATTTCATCGTCGTTTCGGATGGAGAAACCCTGAGTTTGGGCAATAAAACCCTTCAGTTCTTCCTGGCCCCGTGGGTCCATTGGCCGGAAACGATGTTTACCTTTTTAAAGGAAGATCGCATTTTATTCCCGTGCGATTTTTTAGGGTCTCATTACGCCACCGCGGAGGCATTTTCCGACGACAGCCAACGTGTTTATCGCGCGGCAAAAAGGTATTACGCCGAAATCATGATGCCTTTCCGCAGTTTCGTGAAGAAACATCTCGAAAAAGTGAGAATGTTGAATCCGACCCTTATTTGTCCCAGCCACGGACCCGCCTACAAGAATCCGGGTTTCATCCTCTCCGCATACGAAAGTTGGGTGTCGGACAGCGTGGAGCCCCGTGTCGTCATTCCTTACGTATCGATGCACGGGAGTACGGAAGCCATCGTTGACTATCTCGTCAATGCCTTTACGCAGAAGAGTCTGGACGTCATCCCTCTCAATATGACCGTCAAAGACCTCGGCGAATTGGCGATCGAGATCGTGGACGCGAGCACGCTCCTCTTCGGCGTACCGACGATGCTTTTGGGCCCGCAACCACAGATGCTTTATACGATGGCGCTGATAAATGCCTTGAAACCGAAAACGAAGTATCTCTCACTCGTCAACTCCTATGGGTGGGGCACAAAAGTCACGGAAGCGGCCAAAGCGACCTTAAGCAACCTGAAGGCCGAATGGGTGGATACGATAGCAATTAAAGGCTACCCAAAGGCGAAAGATTTCGAAGCCCTGGATCGCTTGGCAGGGCTTATTGTCGAAAAGAATCACGTTTAAAAGGAGGTTACTCATGACAGCCAAAGAACAGGTCTATAAATGCGAAAAGTGTGGGAACATCGTAGAGGTCGTTCATAGCGGCGCCGGCACATTGGTTTGCTGCGGGGAACCGATGAAACTGATGAACGAGCAGACCGCCGAGCAAGCGAACGAAAAACACGTTCCAGTAATCGTAAAGCTCGAAAAAGGAATCAAGGTCGTCGTCGGTTCCACACTACACCCGATGCTGGATAACCATTATATCGAATGGATCGAACTGGTTACCGATCACGGGGTACACCGGAAGTACCTGAAACCGGGGATAGCGCCTGAAGTCGTCTTCGATTGCGGGGGACAGATCAAACAAGTCCGGGAGTATTGCAATATCCACGGGCTTTGGGTCCTGAACCTGTAACGGTATCCTTCCGGTTTGAAAGACGCCCGCGAGGGCGTCTTTGTCTATGAACAACGCGCGAAAAAGGGGTCTTGCCTAATGGAGTATATCAAAGAGAACCTGGAGCGAATCAAAACGGAGATCGCCAAGATTTGCGACAAGCATAAACGTTCCACCTCAGAGATCACGTTGATTGCGGTCAGTAAAACCTTCCCGGCCGATTGCATATCGGCTGCCTACGCCTACGGCCATCGGGTATTTGGAGAAAACAGGCCGCAGGCGCTTCGCGACCGGTTCGTTGAGATCAAGGAGGAAAACATCTCCTGGCACCTTATCGGCAGTCTCCAAAAAAATAAGATCAAGTATGTTGTCGGCAAAACGGCATTAATCCATTCGGTCGATTCCGTCGAGACCGCGATCGGTATCGACGATTATTGCCGAAAACACGCTCTCTCTCAGGAAATTTTAATCGAGGTGAACACCTCGGGAGAGTTGAGCAAGATGGGGATATCGCCGGGGCAGTTGCCGGAGATACTCGAAAAAACGCGTTATTGCCGTCATATACGCATTATGGGATTAATGACGATGGCGCCCTTAACCACCCATGCGAAAACGATCAAAAATTGTTTTGCAATGCTTCGGTCGCTTCGCGACACTTATCAAAAAACATTGCCGACCTTGACACATCTTTCGATGGGGATGTCGAACGATTACGCGCTCGCGTTGGAGGAGGGCGCCACCTTATTGCGGATCGGTACGGCGATTTTTGGAAACCGCCCGGAAGCGAAGGCCTTTCATGCCTAATCCCCGAGCTGACGCGCGAAAATACTTTCTGGGAATAGAAACCTCTTGCGACGATACCGGCGTAGCCGTTTTAGATGACAGCGGGAAGGTACTCGCCAACGAGTTACTCTCGCAGATAGACTTTCATCAGGTTTTTAACGGGGTCGTACCCGAAATCGCCTCTCGAAAACACTTTGAAACAATCCATACGCTTTTGGATCGCGCTCTTAGAAGAGCGCACATCACGTGGAAAGACCTGGAGGGGGTCGCTTGCACAATCGGGCCCGGATTGGTCGGTTCTCTTTTGGTGGGAGTGTGCACGGGGAAAGCGATCGCCGCCGCCTTAAAAATTCCGTTTATACCGGTGAATCACCTGATCGGGCATATTTACGCGAATTTCTTGACTAACCCGGATTTGAAACCCCCGTTCATCATCCTCTTGGTATCCGGAGGCCACACCGATCTCTATGCGATGATCGCGCCTGAAGAGATTCGTTATCTCGGAGGCACACTGGACGACGCGGCCGGGGAAGCTTTCGATAAAGGGGCCCGAATACTCGGGTTGCCCTATCCCGGCGGTCCGAGCATCTCGAAGGCTGCCGAAGAGGGAAACCCTCTTGCCATACGATTTCCTCGGCCTCTAAAGAAAGAAGACTCTTTGGATTTCTCCTTTAGCGGACTAAAAACGGCTTTACTTTACTATATGAAGAAGCATCCGGACTTTCCGGTTTCAGACGCGGCCGCTTCTTATCAGGAAGCGATTACAGATATCCTGATCGAAAAAACATTCTTAGCCGGTCGTCAGACCGGTTTCAGAAAGATTGTCTTCGCGGGTGGCGTATCTGCGAATCGCGTACTGCGAAAAAAAGCGACCGAGCGGGCCTCTCAATGGGGATATACCGCGCACTTCCCAAATGTCGAGGATTGCACCGACAACGCCGCGATGATCGCGCGAGCCGGTTGGCATTCCCTCCTTAACGGAGCCGTTCATCAGCCGAATGTTACCGTGGACTCATCGCTCACGATCGAAAAGACGTTAGCGACGATGAAGGATTCGACCGCTGCGAAGACGCAAGAAAATGACAAGCGCCCAGTACGCTAGAAACAGCGCTGCCAACGCGGTTTTCTCGAAACCACCAAGCAGTTTTCTTTGGAAAGACAATTCTGAAGGGAGAGGAATCGGATCCCACGGGAGGCCGTTTTGCGCGGCCAATCCCTTGATATAGAGAAGATGAACGACCGGTATTCCCTGCCGAGCCAAGGCGTAAAGAAGCCCCCCTGTCTCGAACGGCGCATACTGTGAGATTCTGTTGATACCGGGTTTCAGGTACAGGAAGATGGGATCAACGCCTACATTGGCCGTCGCTCCGCCGATATTGACGAAGGCTTTTATTGGCCGATCACCGGCAAGTTCCCGGATCCAACTTAAGCGTTCTTCTGTGGTTTCTTTCAACGATGGATCGTGAAAATAACGCAGCTTCGATTGTTCGATTTGAGCTTCCAACCGATGAATCACCTCCACCGAAATACCCTTTCCCGAATCCGACTCGCCGCCGATGGAAACGCCTACCGGATAATAAAACACTTTTCCTTGATCCCTCAAAGCCGTCACCATATCCAGCAAATTGAACTCGGGGATGTTGGCGCCATATTCCGAAGCCATGAGGGAGATGAAGGAGAGCGGAACCAACCCCATCGCTTCGCATGCGCTGACGCTGGCAAAATAGAGAGAGGGGAACGACGCCGAAGAGCCGATGACAACAAGATCGCCTCTCGTTAAGCCCAACTCTTTAAAAAAAGAGATCATCAGCGCGGCCATATCAGGATTGGTCGTCGTCCGCTTCGCTTCGAGCTCACCCGGCGTAGAGGTGATGTCCGAGTATTCGTAGCCGATGATCCCGGTTTGATTAGGGTCGGTCATCGGATCCAACGGAATTCCCCGATTCAAGCGTTCCTCTCGGATGATCTGGAGGGCCTCCGCCATCTCTTGTCGGGCGCGATGCATTTCGACGTAGTATTCATTCTCGTTACGGTACCAAACGAACCGCAAGAGAAGGAAGAAGACAACGGTTAAACCCAACAGGAACCAGATATCTTTGGTTTTCACGACGTAACCTTTCTCACGAGAAGAACAACAACGTGATGATGCGGATGGAAAAAAAAGTCGATAGCGTCACGATCGCCATCGCCAAAAAGGTTTTTCCGATACCTTGCCTTTCGTAAGCATTCGCCATCAATCCCGGAATCACCCACCCGATACCTTGCAGCAACAACGCTTCGGAAAAAAGCGCTCCGGAAAAAAAAGTCCAGGAAAAATTCAAGATCGAACCAATCAAGATCAACATGATGAATCTTCTTCTCCCGTAGAGAATGACGGCGCGGTTGAGCAACCGGTATAAAGCGAGAGTAGCCAGTGAAATCATAAGGGTCCCCACTATCCGCAACGGCTGTTCGACATAGAGGGAGAGATAGACCGGAACGATGATGCCGCCAGGGTACAAACCAAACCATTCCGTGAAAAACAACGACAGGGTCAAACCAACCAGGGTATGTATCTGTATCACGACAAACGCTCCTTTTCTATTCGTATCGC
>JAAYCF010000235.1 GCA_012744415.1 Thermotogaceae bacterium | reverse complement strand
CGCCAGCGTCGAATCGTCCGTGTAAACCCCGGTTCCCCACACGGATCCCAAATCGCTTCCCGTAACGAAAAAGCGTAAAACCTCTCCTGTCCTGTCCCGATAACTGGTCAAGTCCCCCGGGTCTTCTCCGACACCAATGGGCGGTTCTTCGGACACCCGTTTAAGGGAATAACTCCCGTGCCAAGCCCCGTAATTGCTGGAAGTAACGCCGTTGCGAATACTGCCTACGTAATTGTCCTGACCCGGAAGAACCGTCACTTCGACGATACCGTACTCTCCGATTTGTAGAGCTCCCGAATGAACAGCCGTGAGCGATAATCGCGAATCGTCGGTATAGATATCCGTTCCCCAAAACTCTCCCGAATCTGTTCCTTGAACGAGGAATTTGAACACGTCTCCGTTTTGTCCTCGGAAACCGGTCATATTGCCGGGATCAGGCAAAGTAGGGATCACCTCGGCCTTAAAGCCGATAATACGATAACTCCCCGAATAGGCGCCATAGGATCTGGAAACAACCCCGTATTGAATACTACCGTCGTATCCGGCTCGCCCCTCGAGGATCTCCACAGTGACGACGCCCTCTTCCCCCGGTTTAAGCGCTCCGGCGTGAACCGCTGCTGCCGCAAGGACCGAATCGTCCGTATATACTTCAGTCCCCCACAAACTGCCCCGGGCGCTTCCGACGACGAGGAATTCAAAGATTAATCCGTTTTGTCCGCGAAACCCCGTCAGATTTCCGGGATCTCCCAAAGTGGAAGAACAAAACGCTAAAGACCCGACTGCGCATAAAAACACGAATAGGATGATCTTATTTATAAGGATCTGTATCTCTTTCATGTTTTCCTCCTGTTTTAGAGTTTTTCTTCCAATACTTGATTATAGACTTTTACGTACTCGGACACCATCCCCGAAATTCCGAATTTCTTCGCGGCAGCTAAACTTTTTTCTTTTTGGTTTTCGTAAAGGGAAGGGTTCTCCAGATTCAATATCCTTTCAGAAAGCGCTTTAGCGTCGCCGCGGGGAAACGTTTGAACCGAATTCGCGAAGGTCTCGGCCAATCCGGGAGTTTCGCTCACGATCACTGGCAACCCGGCCGCCATTCCTTCAACGACTGAAAGCCCAAACCCTTCCCAATGAGAGGATTGGACCAGGATATCGGCAGTCTTCAGAACTCTTGGCACATCTTCTCGAACCCCTAAAAAATGAACCCGTTTTGAAACCCCTATCGATTCCACCCATCGCCTCGTCTCAGTTTCTTTCGGACCTTCGCCGACCAGCAGCAAATGGTATCGATCAGGCAAAATGGATAAGGCGCGGATAACGGTTGTGTGATCTTTGGCCTGAGTGAAGCGTGACACTTTCACGATGACTCGGAGATAATCCGGATCTCCCGGAATAAACGAACGTTTCGGATAAGGTTCCGCTTTCGCGTATACGTCCTCGGCAATCCCATTATAAATCAAAACTGTTTTTAAACTCAGTTCGGGCAACCATTCTTCGAGGGCTTTTTTCGTCGCGAGGCTATTGCAGATGATACGCCGGTACTTTCCGTACATTCGACAATCTAATATTTTGCATAACAAATGCTTTCTACGACGGTTATAGGTGCTATGTTCGGTCGTAATGAGCGGGATTTCTAAAGAATGAAGCGAACAGGCGCTCCATAATTGGGCGGGAAACAAATGCGCATGAACGATATCCGGATGACTTCTACCTACAATTTCTCTTATCTCGCGGATTTGACGAACAGAATAGGCGTTTTTAACGCTTGAAATCGTGACGGAGATCTCTTTCTCTGCGAGTGGTTTCATAAAACGGGAGTCTTCGCCATCGAGTATCAATAATTCGGCGTCGATACCCTGATTCTTCATCGAAACCAACAGGTCAACCGATAATTTTTCCGCGCCACCTGCTCTTAAGGTAGGGATAATATGAAGCACTTTCACGCTATACCGCCCCGCCGCTCATAATTGAAAGCGAATAAAGTGTATTAAAACAACTGCCCAATAAAATCGGACTCTTAACCCCAATCCAATCATTCGGGCATACCATCTCCAAGCCCTTCGCGGTACGTTTCGGATATAATCGCCCCGCGCCATACTCGTTACAAATTGCTTTGGAATGGGGGATTCGATGAATTTTTTAATATACCGCTTGGCGTCTCTGAAAGGATTTTGGGAATAAAGATACATCTGATGACAAATGCGGTATAAGGATCCGAAAATGGAGAATTGAATAACATCTTCGTTTTCAGATAAGATACCCCGGTTTTCAAAAAAACGAAATTGGTGCTCTTGGATGGTCTCGATTATCCCCAATAAATCGCTCGTTTCTGATTTGGTTATGGTTGAGGCATAATGGCAATAATAATACGAATAATCATTCACTAGAACCATTTTCGGGTCGTTAAAAAAGTAGAAAAAGTTGAAAAGATAGTCTCCGGCTATACGCAACCGCTCATCGAAAAATATCCCTGCGCTTCGAAAAAACGCCGTTCGGTACAGCTTGTTACAGACCGAACAACCGAAGCCGGGAGAATAAAAAAGGCGTATCGAAATCCCGGATCAGCCTTAATGGATTCCGTAACTGTCACATAAGGAAATGGCGGGTTTTTAACCACTAACTTATCCTCATCAATCACGCTTAAGTTTCCCACCACGAGATCG
>JAAYCF010000234.1 GCA_012744415.1 Thermotogaceae bacterium | reverse complement strand
GTCGTTCATTGGAGGATTTTTCCGCTAAAACGCCGACGCTTGACGGGATCATTCTGCGGAGTATGAATGGCGCCGCGGATCTTTCTTCAAGAAGTTGGGCTTCCTGGCGCGCTTTTCACGCGGATGAGCCGGACGACGGGTATGAGCGGGACGGGGGAGTTTGGTATCTAAATGTGATGAATACGCCGCTCTATCGATCGGATCTTGATATCGTCGCGGAAAACCGTCAAGGACAGATGATCGGGTTTTGCACCGTATGGTTTGACGCAGAAACGGGGACCGGTTACTTCGAACCCGTCGGGATCATCCCGGAATATCAAAAAAAGGGACTCGGAAAAGCTCTTCTTTATGAAGGTTTGAATCGCTTAAAAGGCGCGGGGGGAACGCTGGCGACGGTGGCCGGTCAATGGGAAGGAGCTTATAGGCTTTACACGAGCGTGATGGGCGACGCGTCGCATGTGTTCAGATCGTGGATTAAGTCGCATCCCACCACTTAAGGATTCTTAACGCTCTTAACGTATTCCATCGGCTCGGTTTTCCCGGCGTTTCCATCTCAAAAAAAACCTTTCCCGGATGAGGAGCGGAAAGAAGCCACATTCCGTCAGATGTTTGCTTTCCACGAACGATATCGATCGCGTCGCGCATCCGGTCATCTTTTATCCCTGCCCGTCGAAAATAATCCAGCGCGCTCATTAGATCGTAGAACCAATAATTGGGATAGGCAAAATCGATCCATCGACGTTTCAATGGAAGCCTGGCTGAAGATTCTCCACCTTTCTTCGGAACAGGGTTTTGGTATAAATGTGCCCTTAACAGAAACGCGCGGCCTTTTCGTTCGGCCTCTTCTAGCCCGTCTATACGTAACCGACAGGCTTCTTTACAGGTTTGTAAGGCTTTCAGAGCTAAAAAGGTCGTTTCAAACGCATAGGTTTCCGCCCCGGTTTGATGATCATAAAACCAGCTCCCGTCATCGTTCTGAGTGCTCACAATAAACCGGATGAGCGGGCCGGATACATCCGTACGAAATCCGAAATAACAGAAGAGTTCGGTAACTAACGCGCTTACCCCGATATCTCTTCTATCCTGTTTCTTCGAGAACCTGATCTCTTCTCCATTGTATAACCCATTTGCCCATAATTGTTCGCACCCCAGTATTGTGGGAGGTAGAGGGCGCATCCCGCACTCGCGTAAAAACAACAGCGAATAAGTCGTCGAAATCCACTTCGGGGAGTAAATCCCGCCGCCCCACGTTCCGTCTTCTTTCTGAAAAGACAGCAATTGCGCGCCCCAACCTTCACGCGCGATTTTCGCTCGTTCTTCATCAACCGATTGAGCATCCAAAAGTAAAAGATCCCGCATCACTTGCCACCGAATGCTTGGGTCTCCGGCAAGCAGCCAGTTAAGCATAGAACGATCAATCAGATTGTCCACCTCCCGCTTGCTTACTTTTCGAGAAACGACGCGGGAAGCCAAAGAGTTACTCATGCGCCCCGTTTTTGGAGTTTTCTCGAACGCTGAAGATTGAGAAACCATTTAGAAATAGGTGATGATCAGCTTTAAATCGGTATCGAAGGCTTTCAATGTCTTCCAAAGTGCCTTTTTTCGAACCACCTGGTCGCTGCCAAGCGCGAAAAAGGAGTATTCTCCGGTTCCCGAAGCGCTCGTCGCCATCTGGCGGCCCAGGATGCGCAACGCTTCAAAAGGCTCATAAAGCGGATCGGTAAACAAGTTCCTGCCGATTTCCCCAGCATCAGGATCGTAGACAATCGTTCCGGTCGGATGCATGATCCAAAAGTCGGAATCAGAATGTTGAACCGCATCCGCGATACCGGAAAAAAGCATCGCCGGGCGTATCAGGAGACTGACCGAACCAACCCAATTGCCGAATCGATCAAAAACCGGCCATTCGACATCGATGGCGAGAAAGCCTTCCACCGCCATAAAGGTGTCGCTTATAACCGGTTTTTTCGTTTCTTTCAAACGAATCACCTGGTCTTGATCGCTGATATCGGCGCCTTCGTGGTTGCGGTATTCTCCCGGTTCCACCCATTTCATGATACCAGCTTGATCGACATATGTGGCGTCAACGATCGACGGATCCAACTTGCGCAACTTCGTTAAAATTTCTCTTGTCCGAGACTCGTTCGTATAGGAATCGCTCAATGTTTCGGCCGCTTCTTTCAATCCCTCCGCCAAACGTGAAAAAGAGGCGGTGATCTTTTCGTGGATAGACACTAACTGATTTTCCGGACTATCCTTACCGTTTTCGAAACTTTTGGACTGAACGGTAAAAAAGCCGGTCCAACCCGTCTCAAGGCTCTTTCTGTAAAATACGGCGTAGATTCCCTTCGGGCTTGTAAAAAAGAAAGATCCCTCCGATTGGCTCGACTTCGGCATGTGCTGAAAAAGTGAGGCCATTTCATGCTCTTCCGGATACGCAATCGCTTCCTGGTTGCTGAAAACGAGTTTGCCTGACCGGTCACAAAAGTAATAGGCGCTCTGCTCGGGTAAGGAAATCAGGTTCCTCAAGCGTATCACCAAAGGATTCAGATAGAGGGAAAAGCCATAGTAAGAGGCGAGGATTGGTCCGTCCATCAGGGGGACAGCGACAACCAGAGAGGGTTCTCCGGTCGAGCGGCTATAAACCGGGGCGCCTGTTACGGTTTTCCCTTTTTCCAAGATCGGATAATACGCGCGATCTTTCAAATCAAGACCGGTCCAGTTTCTGGTCACGGAATAATATCCATCTGGCGTGCCAAAAAATCCAAGACCCGAATACACCTCCTCTATCGATTTCAATGAGGGTTTAAGGATCTCCCATTGGGAACGGTAAGGCGCCGGTAAGCGCGCCAGCGTTGACAGGCAGTTTTCGATACCTTTCAGTACCTCTTCAAACAACGAAACGATCGAACGAAGGTAATGGTTTTCGGGAATATTGCCGAATCCAACGATTCTGTCAAACGAGCCTTTGCTCAAGAGGGATTCTCCCAATCCGAATCGCTGGGCCGTTTTAATATTGATCATCCGTTCCCCGTTTTTGAGTTCCGAAAGTGGAAGAGAGGACGGAATGGCCCCTTTAAACAAGATTTCGAGAGTGAGCAGCCCCGCCTGGTAACCTTGCCGATAAGGAGACTGAACGACGCCCCCCAAGATGCCTTCTTCTACCATATAGTCGAGAAGCGCGAAGACCGGAATCGGACTGTTTTCTGCCGTCCACGACCCGACCTCTTCGGTCGGTACGCTGCTGCCGACTCTATCAGCCAATACGCGGTAAGCGGTTAAAAAGATAGCATCGTACCGCGTTGACTGAGAGATGACGGTTTTCCATTCTTCAAAGGTTGCGACGGATATTGTGTCGACAGTTTCAATGCCCGGGAATTCTACCGTTCTTGCCCGTTCGAGCATCCCTTCTGTCGTGATCCCCTGATCTCCGAGGAAAAGGATACGCCGGATTGACGGAAAGAAACTCTCCGCATAGCGAATCGACTCTTCGAAGAACGGGATTTCCAATACCCCGGTAACGTTTTCTCTTGGATAATCGTAACGCGCCGGAGGCTGGTTGACCCCGCAAAATACGATCGGTATGCCTTCCACGTCTTTGCCGAAGTATTCTTGCGCGTCATCATCGCAGATAATCACGATGTCCGGTTTTTCTTCCGCGATCTTTGTTTTCGCAAGCTCTCCCGCTTTTATCTTCCAATCGGGCTGGTTCTTCAAACGGGTATTCATATAATAAACGCGAATATCCGTGTCGCTTCCATAAAGGGCATCGCGTATCCCTTGATCGATTTGCTGGCTCCAAACAAAATCGGGATCGTAGCTCTGTACGATGAATACGGTTTTCATCGGGAATCCCATCTGCGCGCAAAACAGAGTGAGTAAAACCATGATAAGGACCATTCGGTACTTCATATTATCCGCCCCTTCCTGCATTTGATCGATACAAAATGTCCCCTTGCTGCCGGGACGATCGACGATCTGTGGTAAAATGAAACCGGTGAATACGCCATGAAAAAAAACGCGATAGCCGGTTTTTGTTTCCTGTTATTATCTCTGTCCATTTTTTCCTATACGCTTCTCGAACAGCGAGATTGGCTGTTCGACGGCGACTTTATTTTGATCGAAGGCCACCTCGCCCTGGGAAAAGCGATCGAAGTCCCGCCGCTAACGCTCTATCCCGTGTTTTTAATCCATCGCCTCGACTATCGGCTCGACCCTTCAGACAGTTCTGAAAGCGTCCCATATCTCTCCGGTATGGAAATGACCCCCTACGCGCTGATCGCTCTAAGCGGGGGAGAGTTGCATATCCATCTTATCCCTCCCCTGGATGAGGAGAATCAAACCGAAGCGGTGAACTATTCCGAACTCATGGCCCTCTGCGAAACCATTCGCGCGGAGCTCTATCTCGGAACGCCCTCTTTGGATACCCCTCCGAACGAATTCGACCTTATGATGGTCAATCTCTTCGTAATGCAACTTTCTCACCCTTGAACAAACGAAAGGTTAAAACAAAGGGACCTTCCTTTCAGAATCGGAGAGAGCGAAAAAAGGAAATGCGGTTACTTTATAGAGTTTGGCAAACAGGTTGAGCGGAAAAACGGCGACGGCCGTGTTTATCTCTTGTACGGAAGCGTTGTATGCGCGACGAGCGGCGGATATTTGCTCCTCGACTTCATTGAGCGAGGCTTGCAAAAACCGGAACTCTTTATCCGCTTTCAAATCCGGATATCTTTCGGCGACGGCGAATAGTTGGTTGATTCCCTTCACCGCTTTGACATCCGCGAGACCCTTTTCTGGAATCGTTCTGGCCCTTTCCCCTTCGTTTCGGATCGAAAGGATCGATTCAAGAACGGTTTGCTCATAAGCGGCATATCCTTTCACAACCTGCACCAGATTGGGGATGAGGTCGTACCGTTTTTTTAAGATAGCATCCAGAGAAGCGGATACATTGTAGACCTGATTCTTTTTCCGCATAAAATAGTTCCATACGCCGATAAACATAAGGGCGATCCCGACAATAACCAAAATAAGGGCGATTAGCATAGTCCACCTCTCTTAAGATTGCTTGCTCCAAATCCGGGTGTTCAGGTTCAGGTCTTCGACCACCCCGATTAGCAATGAGAGATCGTCAAAATACGTTTTAATATGGGTGAAATCGGTTAAGTTTTTCAACAAGTCCGGTTCAAAGAGGTTCCTCTTCGTTGGGATCGCGACGAAAATACACGAGTTGGCAAAAGAAAAGAAAACCGGCGACCCGACTTTTCCGCGGTAAGTGAGGAGCCTTTCCATAAAGGATGGGGACAAGATATACCGAGATTCGATCTGATCACTGCCGTAGACGACGAAATACTTTTCGAACTCCGGGTTTTCCAGTTTGATTAATTCCCCTCTGTTGAGACGCATGCCTTGGAACAATTGCCCCAGCGCCCCAAAGACGTTCTCGGCAAAATCCGGGAAGATAACGGTTCTGCCGAAGAACTCTTTGTGAAAGTCTGCGATCAGGAAGGTGCCTTTAAAAATAGTTTGCCAGCGTTCCTCCCCTTTTTTATTGGAAGAACTGACCTTTTTTTCGGCCTTTATCTCCGAGAAACGAATCTCTGTTTCCCCAAATCTCCCATATACAAGATCTTCGCCTGCGTAGCGATCCACACGGTCTCTAAAAAGGTCGCTACGTTGGAAGTCCAGCCAAGTAATGTAGGATTTCGGATTATAGGTCAAGGAGGGCTCGATAAACCGTACGATTCCATCGATCACAACCCTTTTGAAACGGTAAACGAAGTTTTTCGAAATGCCTTTGCTTAACAAATTCCAGATATAGAAGAAACCGATGCCGATCATAAAGAGAACCAAGAAGAAGAGCGAAGCCATCATTTGTCCGGATCGCCCGAATAAACCAAGAAGGACGACCGCGAGCAGAACCCCGAGCAGTAAAATGACGATGATCCAGAAACGAAGCCTATTCCGTTCTTTTTCCAACTCAGCTAAATCTGTCAATAGATGGTTATAAAAAAAGCGTTCGAACTCCTCTGTCGTTTTCAAACCAGAACCCCCAACCAGTTTATTCCTTTTCGCGCGACTCTGATGGCTTCATCATAAGCAGCCGATATCGAATCGGCTTTTTTAGTTCGCCGATATGTTTGATCTGTAAAATCGCCATATTGAACGTCCACAAGACGGGCAGATACCCGTTGCGGTAATAAAAAAGTATAAACAGCAACATGAGGATCATGCTAAAATTAGTTTTCCACACGTCTGGCTCTAAGACCAAAACAAATGCAAAAACGATCATGCAAGAACCCAGGAAAGTGGGCAAGACCCATAAACCGATACCGGACCAGATGCCGAAGGTCACCGCAACGGCCTTGCCTCCTTTTCCTTTCAGAAAGGGGGAGAAGGCGTGCCCAAGCACCGGCGCGAGCGCGATCGGAATGATGCCCGCGTCCCGAATATTCAACGTCCAAAAAGCGAAATAAACCGGGAGAAAGCCTTTGAGAAAGTCCATCAGCATCGAGAGCAGACCAACCAGGAATCCCGCGTTGCGGAAGGCGTTGATCGTGCCGGGATTCCGGTCGCCGACACAAAGCAAATCCACGCGCGCAATGGCTTTGGAGAACAGATAGGAGTACATAACAGAGCCGCTAAAAAATGCAATGGCCGTGAGCGTCAAGATTTGCACGATTTCTCCTCTATACGCGGATATCCCGTTCTTTCCAACGGACCGACTTTTTTAGGAATTTCAGGTATAGGGATCGGAAAAAAATCAATACGAAGAAACTGATATAAACGGGGAATGCCAGCGCGGTCCACAGGCCGAAATTTCCGATCCGAGCGGCCATCCAATAGATTTGTAGCGCATACAGGATATAGACGCCGAGAGGCAACAAGAACCCCACCGGGTCTCCGGCAGAAAAACCGCGTATCAATCCCGCCATCGCATGAATGCCTCCGGTAACCCAGACGATAATGGTGAACAGCGTGAGAAGGTCAGCGCTTTGAGCACCCGATGCGAAATTCTTGCTCCACCCTTCGACCAAGGATTTCGTTCCGTTGGGATACATACGAAACCGAACCGACCTCGCGCCCCCGAATAAATGGATTCCCACTTCTTTTTCTCGGAATCTTTTTCCCAATGCCACATCATCTAAGATGGAATCCCGAATGGAACGGTGACCGTCGATACGTAAATAATCTTCTTTCGAGCATAGAATACACGGACCGAAGAGGCCGAGCGGGCGAATCCTCTCCCCAAAAGGGGAGAAGGAGCGCATCGACATCATAGCGATGAGGTTAAAGTAAAGTGAAAATCGCTCGTAAGGCCGCTTCATGGTATGATAAGGTTGAACGCTGATCACACCCTTATTTTGGAGATATCGAACGATCAGGGAACGCGCGGCGTCTATGGATAGGGTTACATCGGCATCAAAAAACAGGAAGTACTTGCCTTCGGCGTTCTGAGCGCCATTCCAGCAAGCCCAGGACTTTCCGGTCCATCCGTTTGGCAAAGGTGGGGGGGTAACCACCTTTACACCGGCTTCCCGAGCCAGTCTTCCCGTCCCATCGATCGAATCGTCGTCGATGACAATCGTCTCTTTCATGCGGACATCCTGATTGTCGAGAGAATGAAGCAGATCCGGAAGCGTACGGGCTTCATTTCTCGCCGGGATGATCACGGAGACTTCCTGTGCGATATTTCGAACCGACTCTTCGAAGGAATCGACAGTTGTGATGTTCGGGATGCGAGATAATAAGAAAACGCCGATAGCAAAAGCGCCGAGAATAAAGAACCAACTCATAATCCGATAGGACCTCCCGATTGAAATCCTTAGATTATACCTGATTATCCCTTCCCGTTCAATATTGCATAAAATGCGGCCGAGACGTTAAGCGCGGAAGTAATGGCGCATATGAGCCAAAAAGAGAAATTAACTTTCCAAAAACTGAATCCCATACCCGCGATGCTTCCATAGTACAATACCAGGAAAGGAACGAGGATTGCCGGACGCATCGGTTGACGAAACTCTATTTTATACAGATGATCCAAAAAAAGATCGAGTACTCCCCAGCTAGCGTAGACGAGCGCAGGAAACCAGGAAAAAAAGGGAGCCTTTTGTAATAGATTGATGACTCCGATCAACGCGGCCGGAATGGCTGCAAGCAAAGCAAACAAACCGAAGATTGAAGCGAAGTTTTCGAAGTGCACACGGGACAGGAACATGAGAAATGAAAAAACATTGATCGCATTGACCGTTAAGAACAGAAAACCCCTCATACTGATTCCTCCTTTTATGCCTTGTTTCTTTGTGTTTACGGTATAATCGATATCATATCACAAAGACTGTACCCTAAAGGAGCGATGTAACGATGCGAATCGCAGTGATTGGATCCGGCACTTCAGCGATCGGGTTTTTATACCATCTCTTGAAAACCCATCCCGAATACGAAGTCGATATCTTCGAAAAAGGGATGGAACCAGCCAAAAGGACCGCAAAAGGCGAAAGCATTTTGTACGGATTCGGAGGGGCCGGAACCTTTTCGGACGGAAAGTTGTCTCTTTCTCCCCAAATAGGTGGGGAAGTGGCGGAGTATATTGGAATAGAGTCCTTTCAAAAACATCTGTCCGAATGCTTGGAGTTATGGACGCTCGGTTTTGATCGGAATGCGCTTGAAAAGTCCGATCTTAAGGCGCAGTCCCGCGTTCGTGAGATAAAAAGGCTTTTCAGCGAAAACCAAATGGACCTCACGCTCAGCGATTTTATACACGTGGGAACCGACAACCTCGCGATCGTTATCAAGCAAATTTACGCGTTACTCAGTTCTCATGCGGCCTACCATTTCCATTTTTCCACACCGATAAAGGATTATTCGGACGAAAACGCCACCGTTATCGATGAAAAAGGGCGCTCTTACGGCCCCTACGATCAAGTGATACTGGCGGTCGGCCGCTCCGGAAGCCTTCTCCTGAAAAGGATTCTGGAGCTTTCAGGCGCCGACTTCACGAGCAATACCGTCGATTTGGGGGTTCGCTACGAAATGCCGGCGATCCTGACGGACGAGATTACCGATATCCTTTATGAGTTCAAAGTCAGCTATATCACGGCCCAAGACGATAAAGTGCGCACTTTTTGCGTGAACCCCAGAGGCTACGTCGTTCGGGAAGACGGCGCGGACTTTTCTTTAGTGAACGGTCATTCCTTCTCGCATCAGAAGTCGGAATTGACCAACTTCGCCATTCTCGTGACCCATAAGTTCACGGATCCATTCAAAGACTCTTTCGAATACGCTTCTTCCCTCGCCCGATTGGCGAATAAGCTCGCGGGATCCGGAAAAATCCTTGTACAACGTTACAAAGATTTCAAAGCGTTGAGACGTTCGACAATCAGCAAGATGCAAAAGTCTTTCGTCGTGCCTTCTTTGAAAGAAGCGACGCCCGGCGATTTAAATCTGATACTGCCCCGTCGAACGGCAGCCGACATCGAAGAGTTCGTCGAACGGTTATCCCGGGTTTTGCCCGGCACGAACAATCCCGATAATCTTCTGTACGGGATTGAAGCGAAGTTTTATTCGACAAAACCCGATTTCGATCGTTGGTTTCAGATAAAAGATACGCCGATCCGCATCATCGGAGACGCCAGCGGATACACCCGAGGCATCGTACAGGCGACCATCAGCGGAATCGCTTTGGCTGAGAATCTTGGGTAAGTGGAAAGGCCTCAAAGCATGAGGGACGACATTTTACTCGTGGATGATAAGGCCCGCTGAGGGTTTTTGGGGGCGATCCAACCGGTTGAGAAGGACTTGCGGCACATCGAGACAGGGATGGGTCAATACCGTCCCGTTCGCTTGATAAACTTTTTCCATCAGCGGTTTATGGATGGTCTCTTTCGGCGTGCCCAAATAGGATACCCGACCATGGTTCACCACAACGATCCGATCTGAATACAAGCTCGCCAGGTTGACATCATGAAACACGGCAACAATCGTCACTTTGTCTTTTCGGTTTTTTTCCTTCACCACTTCCATAATGTGTTGCACGTGTCCCGGATCCAAGTGCGCGACACATTCGTCCAACAGTAGGAGCGGGGTGTTTTGAGCGAAGCATTTCGCCAGCAAGACTCGTTGCTTCTCTCCACTGCTCAAATGCTCGAACGGTTTTTTCCGTAAATCCAGTAGACCGGTTTCGGTTAAAGCCTCTTCAATATAACGGTAGTCTTCTTTTGAAAAATCCGAGAAGGCTTTGGCATAGGGTGTCCGCCCGATCGCAACGATCTCTTCCACAGAGAAAGAATAGGCTGGATTGAAATCTTGCAACACACCGGAGACCATCCGGGAAATCGCTTTTCGCTTCATCTTGGCGATCTCTTTTTCGAAGATCGCAATGCTTCCCTTTGACGGTTTTAAAATTCCTAAAATAAGCTTCAACAGCGTGCTCTTTCCAGAACCATTCGGACCGATAATCGAAAGAAACTCGGATTCGTGTATCGTGAGGGAGAAATCCTGGAATAGCTGGTTTTGATCATATTGGAAAGTGAGTTTCTCGATAGAGATCATACCGTTTCGCTCCTTGATGCGTTGAGGGTTATCTCAAACGTCGGGAACGTTTGAGGATGATGGCAAACAACGGCGCCCCGATCAATGACGTGATCGTTCCCAGGGGCATTTCGGTCGGTTGGAAAAGGCTGCGAGCGATCGTGTCGCAACCAGTGAAGAAGAGCCCACCCAAAAACACGGACAAGGGAACAGATTTACGATGGTCCGAACCGACGATCATCCGCGCAGTATGAGGAATGATGAGTCCCACAAATCCAACGATACCGGTAATCGTGATTGTGTAGGCGGCAACTAGCGTTCCCGTGATGAAGAGAAAGAGTTTGATCCGCTCCACTTCGATTCCGACGTTTTTCGCTTCTTCTTCGCCTAAAGAGATGGCATTCAGCGTTTTAGACAGAGCGAAACCAATGAACAGTCCCACACCGGTGATGGTCAGTAGAGGAGGAACCTGCTGCCACAGGGCCCCGGAGAGACTCCCCAAAAGCCAAAACGTCGCGCTGTTCACATTCCGCCAACCATAAATGATCACGAAAGTCGTCGCGGCGCTGAAAAAGAAGTTCATAATGACTCCCGACAGGATCAGATCAACAACCGGTACGCTTTTCCCTTTTTTGGCTAAAAAATAGGTGAAGAATGCGGCTAACAGGCTGAAAAGGAAACTCATGACGGGCAAATTACCGAAGAATCGGGATAGGGCGGTACCCGTGCCAAAGACAGCAATACTGAGAACCGTGCCAAAAGCGCCCCCGGAAGAGACTCCCAAGATATACGGGTCGGCCAGCGGGTTTTTGAGCAACGCTTGGAAAAAAACCCCGGATAGCGAGAGCAACGCGCCGATCAGGAAACCGACGATTAGTCTCGGAAAGCGTATATCGACCAAGATGGTCTCATAGACAGGATTCTGTATCTTACCGAACGTGAAAAAGCGGAAGATCTCCTCTATCGGAATGCGTACGGTTCCGAGAGACATTTGGAAGATAAAAAAAACGATTCCGCCCCCCAAAAGCAGGGCTAACAAGACCTTCCGCTTCTTCAATCGTTCATTCATATAAAGTGGCGTATATCTCTTCCAATAGTTCAGTAAGCATCGGGTTCGGATAACTGGCTTTGTTCCCGTCGATACCGTATACCGCTTTATTTTTTACGGCGGTGATGGATTTCCATGGAGCGAAATGTAGGACCGCTTCGATCGCGTCTTCCGCGCCTCCTTCGTAGTAATACGGCACGAGGATGACATCCGGGTTTTGAAGGGCGACAAATTCCACACCGACGGGAAGCCACCCGTTCGGACCGGTATAGCTTCCAGTGATGTTGATGCCACCCGCCAAAGCGATCACTTCGTTAAGAAAGGAGCCTTGAACGCAGGTCCACAGGTCTTTGATTTCTGCGCTTTGCACCATCGCGTAAAAGACGGTTTTCCGTTTATCCAAAGGGATTTTATAGGCTTTTTCGACTGCGATCCTATTCAGGGAGTTTTCCACCTTCTCGGCCAGCTCCTGTCCTCTTTCTGGAATATCGAACAAAGCCCCCAAGAAACGCACGATTCGTTGTATATCATAGAAAGAATTGGGATTCAGAACCAGTACGTTCAAGCCGAACGGAGTCAGCCGCAGCGCTTCGGCGGCCTGGAAACCCCCTGCGATCAAAACGATGTCGGGTTGTAAGGAAATAATCTTTTCGACGTTCAGTGGGGTGAGCTGCCCGACCTTTTCAGCCGGAAAGGCATCCCAATCGGTCACGCCTACGATCGCTCCTTCCAAACCTAACTGAACGAGATAGTCGGTCAATGCCGGGGCCGCGACAACAACCCGTTCTGGCGTTTGATCGACAGACACTTTTCGACCGAGGTCGTCAACAAAGACGAGCGAGAAAGACAAAGAAAGGAAAAATAACAGAAAGCAGCAAAACAAGAGATGTTTTTTCATAACACGCCTCCAAAAATAATATTGTCCCTATGTACGCGTAGGAACCAACCTGCCTTCTATCGCTCGGGTATCCTGACTCACGGGTCTTCCTACCATCAGACCTTCCCGGGGATCATCCCCAGTGGTGTACTCTGACTTCGTCACCGTTCACAGTGGCGCGACCGTGCCGGACTTTCACCGGCTTCCCCGAAACGAAAGTGCGGAGGTTTTTCTACCGGGATTATACCATACCCTTCTCGAAAAAGGCAGACGCTACCCGAGTTCGACACGCTTCTGACGGTTATTAAGGTGGTATCGGCCTTATCAGTTCCGCTGTTGTAACTGTTGGTCTTCGGAACCCGCTCCTCAAGCAAAAGCAGCGGCTGTGTGAGCGTTCTTGACTTCCGATGGGGAGTATGATAAACTGTAAATGTCTTACCTTCATTAACCATCTCTTTATCGAACCTGAAAGAAACCTTTAAAGGAGGGAAACAGCATGAAGAGATTTGGTATCCTCGTTCTTCTCGTATTGCTTACCGTTTCAGTCTTCAGCGCCGAAATTGTCCTCAATTTTTGGCACGGTATGAGCGGAAGCCGCATGACGACGGTCAACGAACTGTGTGAAGGCTTCAACAAAACCCATCCGGGGATCCGGGTAGTACCGCAATTCACGGGCTCTTACGCGGAAACCTTGACCAAAGCCATCGCAGCGGTCAGAGGCGGCAACCCGCCACATATCGTTCAGGTGTACGAGGTCGGGTTTCAAACGATGTTCGACAGTAACGCGATCGTTCCTCTCTATGAGTTTGCCGACCCGAACTTCGATTTCGGGGATGTAGTCGTCCCGATCCTCGATTACTATTCGGTGGACGGGAAACTTTATTCGATGCCGTTCAACTCGTCTTCGGCTATTCTGTACTATAATAAGGACGCCTTCGAAAAAGCCGGCCTCGATCCGAACAAACCGCCTACAACCTTTGAAGAAATCTACGATATGGGTAAAAAACTGATCGCTGATGGGGGCGTAAAAGGCGGTATCTCTTTCGGGTGGCCTGCATGGGTTTTTGAACAGATGCACTCGTATCATGCCCAGTTCTATTCAGACAAAGCGAACGGTCGAGAGGGAAAATCTACGGAAGTGCTATTCAATAAGGAGTTTGGGATCAAAGTATTCGCCGAATGGATTAAATGGGCCCAATCGAATGTCTTTCTTTACGGCGGCCGAGAATATGACGCGAACAACGCGTTTTTGACCGGACAAGTCGCCATGCTGATACAATCGACCTCCTCTGTGAGCTCGATCGAATCCAAAGCGAAGTTCAAAGTGGGTACAACCTTCCTCCCGACTATTCCGGGATATCCGAAAGGGAATTCGGTTATTGGCGGAGCGACTCTGTGGACGATGAAAGGCCACTCCAAAGAAGTGTATGCCGCCATTTGGGAGTTTTATAAATACCTGACAGGTATCGAGATGAATAAAAAATGGCATAAAGAAACCGGGTACTTCCCCTCCACAAACAGCGCAATGCGCGCCCTAATGGATGAGGGATGGTTCTCTGCCAACCCGAACCATCTGACCG
>JAAYCF010000233.1 GCA_012744415.1 Thermotogaceae bacterium | reverse complement strand
GAATCGTCGAGACCGAACAACTGCTCGCGCCTGATCCGAAGGGGATCTTCAAGGACTTTTACCGTTTCAGCAAACCGGTCAGATTCCTGGAAGATCATCGGGTTTTAGCGATCAATCGCGGGGAAAAAGCCAAGATCATCCGCGCGAAGATCACGCTTCCGGCCGATCCTTTCCCACAATTTTTCCATGTCTTCCGTTTCCCCGGAACCCTCCATTACTATGACACGCTGTTTCAAGCCTACAAAGAAGGGTTTGATGAGCTGCTCATGCCCTCTGTCGTTCGGGAGGTCCGCAACGCGTTGACCGAAAAGGCGGAGAAACGCGCAATAGAAGTTTTCGCCAACAATCTGCGTCACCTTCTATTGGTCCCTCCTTTACGGAAAAAGTCGATTTTGGGGATCGACCCGGGGCTGCGCACCGGGTGCAAGTGCGCCGCAATCGATCCGAACGGGTTTTTTTTAGAAACCGTAACGATCTACCCGCACGCGCCGCATCATGCAAAACCGGAAAGCGAAAGCGCGCTCTCGGAGTTATACGAACGCTATCACTTTCAGATCATCGCGATCGGCAACGGGACGGCCAGCCGGGAAACGGAAGCCTTTGTTGCCGAGTGGATCGCGAAAACTCGTGTCGACGTCTCTTATCTGATCGTTTCGGAGGCGGGCGCATCCGTTTATTCTGCCTCTGAAAACGGGATCGAAGAGTTCCCCAATCTGGATGTCACCACGCGTGGGGCCATTTCCATCGCGCGGCGCGTGCAGGATCCCCTGGCCGAACTCGTGAAAATCCCTCCCGAATCAATCGGCGTCGGAATGTACCAGCATGACCTGCCGATGAGCGAACTCAATCGCGTTTTGAAAATAGAGGTCGAATCGGTTGTTAACTATGTCGGGGTTGATCTGAACCAGGCTTCCCCGTTTTTGCTGCAATACGTCTCCGGGTTGAACCATTCGAAGGCCTGGAGGATCCACGAGCACAAAACGGAATCCGGTTTCTTTCGAAGCCGGGAAGATCTCAGAAATGTGAAAGGGATCGGTGAGAAGACCTATGAACTTGCGGCCGGTTTCTGCCGTATCCCTGAATCTGAAAACCCTTTGGATAATACGGTCATCCACCCCGAATCGTACGAACGGATCCATCGGTTGTTGGAAAGGGTCAGGAGTACCTTCGAAGAAATCCGCCTTCGCCCGGACGACTTCCTCGGAAAGGTTCGCGCGATCGGATTTAAAGTCTTATCCGCCGAACTCCAGGTTACAGAAGGAGAGTTGACAGACGCTCTGGATGCTCTGACGATCAAACACGTCGACCCGCGCGACAGCTTCCCCCAACCTTTGTTGAAAAAGGAAGTCCGCGATCTCGATGATCTCCGGGAAGGGATGGAGCTGGAAGGAACCGTTCGCAACGTAGTAGATTTCGGGGCTTTCGTCGATATCGGAGTGAAAATAGACGGATTGGTCCATCAGAGCCAATTTGGAAAGCGATGGGCAAAACCTTCGGAGATTGTCCGCGCAGGTGAGATCATCCGTGTAAGGATTTTGAAAGTGGATAAAGAAAGGGAAAGAATAAATCTCGCCTTTGTTCAGAAAGCGTAGATTCACTGTGATATAATTCTTTTTGCGGGTTTAATCGGAGGAGTCGACACCATGCAGGATGTCCGTTTTT
>JAAYCF010000232.1 GCA_012744415.1 Thermotogaceae bacterium | reverse complement strand
GTCATGAACTTTTCCGCTTCTTTCGCCATCAACTCCTGGCTGACATTGATCACTTCGACGTATTCGGGCTTTTTGAACCATACCTGTTCCAGTTCATCCAGGTACCCCGCGATGGTGTCCAGATCCTGCGGTTTTCCCCGGACGATGATCAAGGGTTCAAAACTCGGGTCGATCTGCACGGACGGAAACTTCACAACGAGGCTGTTCGGGCTTTCGGGATTCAGAAGAGCCGTGCGGGCGTTATCGGGCAGGTTTTCCGATAGAACGATCATTCGGATTTCCGATTCGAGCGGCGGGACGAGCAGTCCCCAATCGTCCGCGATCCGTTTGGCCGTCGTTACTTCGTAATTGGAGCCGAGAATCGTTACTTCGTCGGGCTTTCCGTCATAACTCCTCAACTTTTGCAGTTCTTCGTCCGCCCATTCGAAGGTGGGTTTTGCCGTGATCGTTTGCGCGCTCATCCCGTCCGAGTTTACGATCGCTTTCGGGAAGGTACGGTTTAACGCAAGCGCGAAGATCTTCCCGGCCCCGTCTTTCACGATGAACCGCTCCATCTTCTCGCTCCCGCGCGCTTTACGGTCTTTGATGTACTCGTTCAGGTATTGCGCGAGTTTTTTAACCTGCGCTTCCTCTCCGTAGAAATAAACCGTAGAGATGGATTCTTGTATCTCGAACCGCATGGTATCCAGTCGCGGCAGGCTCTCGTTCGGAGAGTAGATGTCTTTCACCGTTTTCGTGTAGAAGTTCATAAAAGCGCGTAGCTCATCGGTTGAAAGCGGAGTATAAACGAGTTTCTGGGAGTATTCGGTCAGGGTTTGCGTCGTCGTGGATGTCGTGCCTGATTGCGCTCCCGCCTGATCCATCCCTTCGAAAAACCCCATGAAGTATTCAAATTTCTCTTGCAGGTTCGGATTCCCGTAGAGGAGAATACCAATCGAAACCTCATCCGGTCCGCTTTTCCCCCGAATCAACACGATGAGGTCGTTCTGCAGGGAGGTTGGCAGTTTCGCGTACTTTTCCCCGAATTCATTGATCAAGAATTGCGCAAAGCTGTCTTTGTTGAAGGTTCGCTGACTCGTTGTTTCCTGTTGGAAAGAAAAGTTTTGGAAAAGTTCAGAGTCTCTCTTCAAATTGAAGTTATAGGAAGCCCAGTAGCTGGTATCGGTTTTCGGTGAAAGGTTGACCTCTTTTAGGATCTCCTGGACTTTCGCCGCGATCAACTCTTTCCGGACGACATAGACCGTATTGTTTGGCAAAAAGGCGTAACCTAATGTGGGATTGTTCATCATAATCTGGAAAAAATAGTCCTCCGCTTTCAAACTATCGGATAGCATCACGAATTCAGCTTGCAGTCCGCGGATGCTGGCTTCGTCTATGACCAGATTCACATCCAGATACTTTTGGAGCCGCGCCAGCAGAGAAGTTAACGGAGGCCGATTCCCCGACAACGTTGTGTCCGAGTAGACGCTGACTTCATCCCAGGATACAGTCGTTCTGTGAAAAGTTACCCGGAGGGTATTCGCAACCACCACGATCTCCGGCTCACGCGGAAGTAACATATCGAAACGCAATACAATCGTCCCTTTCGCGGATGAAGCCTTGAATCCGACCACCGGAGAGTAGCCGAGAAAGCGGTTGATATCCACATCTTTCAGCGCCCCCGGAAGCGTGATCTCGTAATAGCGGCCGTAGTCAAGCGTTTGGGTGGCGTACTTCGCGGGTTCGCTCCCGAAGATGAATACGAAGTCCAACGCGTCTTCCGACGGAAAGTAGGTGTAGTTCACGAGGTCGGCAGAAAGCGCCGCTCCCGCGATAAGTAGCCCCACTATCAATAAGAAACGGATATAAAGCGGAACATTTCTCTTCATTTCTTAACCCCCCTCAGTACTCATTCATATATCATCTGATTAAAATTTTACGCCGCGCGATTCGTTTTGCTCTGAACGGACGCGCGTTTGCACGCAGGAAACTGAACGCCCGTCGCGTTTTGCCTATAATTTGTCTATAATTGGAAATCTCTATAGGTTTGAGATAGAATCCGATATAATTGCGGATTTTGTTGTTCGGGCGTTTTACTCACGTCCGGATACCGGTAAATCAGAACCCCGATATCGTTGATATCGATGATTTGCGTATCGGGATAACCCGGTAACGGACTGTTTACTTTTATTTCAATGATTTCGTTCGCGCGAGAACGCGAGCGAATCCACCCGGTTTTTTCTCCGGATCGATCGGTGAAGCAGTTTAAGTATACAATCTCCGGGAATGTCGCCACGCCCGTGTTCTGTGAGACAAGCAATCGCCGCACTTCTTCGGGATTATCCAGTCTGAAAACGTACGGGGTGACGATCTCCGCATCGTATTGGGTTTTCTTTTCCGGTTGCGAGAGCTCATTCACGCTCTGGCGGATGAGCGCGGCGTCCACGCTGATCTGAACGGAAACCGGCGCTCCGGTGTAGGGATTCGTCGTGACCGTCGTCGCCCTGACAGGCGTCGCCGCGGGAACCGGTTTCGGTTTAGATCCGAACAGGTTTATCCCGAGCGAAGGCAGCGTAAAGAAGACCATCACCAACGCGACAGCCACTAAGATGACGATGAGGATAATCAGTTTAAGCGTTTTATTATCTTTTTTCTTCTTAGGAGGCATCTCAATCACCTCTTGCTGAGTTTTTCGTTATACTGGATCGACTTGACTTCAAGATTTCGTATATTGAAGGTCGTCGTTTTCGGCTCGCTAATCAGTATCGGCATTTTTTCCGTATTGCTGGCGTTGAATCGGTTGATTTCCAAAGTGTAGGCGTTTCCAAAGTAGCTCAATAGTTCGGAGAAGGCTTGCGCGCTGACTTCACCCGAGAAGGTCAGGGTCTTTCCATTCACAGCCGGTTTCAGGTTGTAGCTCCGCAGAAAGGCGTCTAATTGCTCGAACTCGCTTTTTTGGCTGTCGATCAGTCGGGCATATTGCGTGTACTGGTTGCTTTCGTTATCGTGTTGGCGCCAGGTCTGTTCGTATTCCTGCGCGATCAAGGTCAAGGTCTCCCGTTGTTTTCGAAAGTCCAGGGTGGGCAACACGCCGAAGATGACAACCGCCGCGATGAAAATGCCAATGGCCAATAGTATTCCGAAGGTTCTTCTGAATGCCATACCCTTCACCTTCCTCAATACTTACTCGTGTCAACGGTTATTTTTGTTTTTAAGGCGGAAAGCTCCATGAATCCCATCTGTTGCGACTGATTCCGCGTGTTTCCGATGATCTGATCGATATTCCTCAGGACGTCGTTGTAGAACAGAAATTGGGCGCTGCCGGCCTTTAACGGTATATCGTAAAAGTCGATCTCGATTTTGGATTTTCGTTCGATTAGGATGCTGTCGATGAAAACGCGTTCTTCTCGACTGAACTTTTGATAACTCTCGTCGATCGCCTGAAAGAACTTGCGGGTAATCATGGCGTAAACGAGGGAGCGTTCGAGATTCCGTCGTTCGCTTTGAAGGATCGAAATCTGGGTCTTCGTCTCCTCATCCTTCGCATTCAGCAACCGAATGCTGCCTTCGTAATCGGAAATGGGCGTAGCGCGCAGGACGATGCCACTTTGGGGGTTTGTGGCGCGAATCTTCTGCATTTCATTGTTCTTCAGGGTCATTAAGGTGACGCGATAGCCTAATACGGGCAATAAGAGGATCGCGATCAAAAATAAGATTGTCGTGATCTTAAACTTTTGTTTTTTGTTTTTGTAGAGGTTTATGTTTACCAAAACCGCTTCCCCCCCTCTCCGTTTCCCTAATAAACTTATAGTTGCCGATTTCACGAATGCCGCGATAGCTCAACCCAACTACCGTTCGGTAAAGGTCCAAATCTTCCGGGAAGTCCTGTTTAAGCGGTATGCGGACGATCGGCGTACCGTTTAAAAGGCGCATGTTGCGCGCGATCATCTCAAGGTCCAGTGTAAGACGATGGTTCAGTGAGAGGAGGTAGAGAGCGTCCACCTGATTGATCGCGTTCGCGATTTGAGAATTGTTCAGGACCAGGCGCATCGCTTTTTCCGTTTCAAACAGGAAATTCCGGTAAATCTCGTCAATTGCGGGTTCTATGTCTTTTACATATCCCAGCGAACCGATTTCAGAACCCTGCGCGATCGCGGTGAGCACTTCTTCCACATCGATGGACATACCTCTCAAACGGTCCAGCAGCGTTTTAATCGTCATCGGGATTTCGGTGACATTATAGATGCTGCCGTCGAGAAAGGAGAAGAGCAAAGAATATTGGATATCCATACACGCCAGAAAGCAGAAGTGGTTGCCCGGCTTCATATTCCCCAGAAAGGTTTTGCTATCGATTAGCTCGAAGTATTTCATACTGTCCGGCAATAAAACATCGGGCTCTGGCGACCGCCCTTCCGAGAAGAGGCGGCTGAGATATTGATCGAGGGATTTGCGTTTCGTCGCAAAGGCTAAGTGCCGAGTTTTTTCAAGAAGAGTTTTGGCTTCCCGTATCGGCCGGGCTACCTGAACGACAAGTTCGCTGACGGGAATCGTGAAGTCTTCAGACATCTTGAACTTGATGGCGTTGGCCAATTGTTCTTCGGAGAGGTCCGGCATCTGTTGGACCGAGGTGATTAGCTTTTCCGACGGAAAGTTGAGAACGACGAAGTCCTCCGCATCGGGCGAGAGGGCTTCGATCGCGTTCTTAAAATGGGTGATCTGCGTGTCCGAAACAATCTCGTCCGTAAAAGAAGGATGCGCCTTCATGATCTTTTTCAGTACTTTGACTTTTTTCCCCGAAAGGCGTAACAAAAGCCCTTTCGTTAGAAACGGATTCGTTTCCAGAGCCAAGACTCTACGGTTAAAAATCTGCACAGAGAATCCCCCCACCCTCTATGGAACCTTCGAGAATCGGATCTCCGCAGTGACCGGAGGTATACTCAACCGGTAATAGTCGTCGTCTTTGACGACGCCCACACTGCTTCCCTTCTCGATAACGCCGAAATGATTGAATACGATACGAAAATCATCCATGAAGCGAAATCCACATATGACCGTGTCTTTTTCTATGAAGAACGCTTTTTGTTTCAATTGGATCAAGGCTTCGTTGCGGGTTTTACTCATCTGCCTCTCGACGGCGGCAACAAAACTCTCCGGTTTTCCCACCGCAATATCAGAAAACGAAGAGGTCCAATGGACGAGAAACGCGGTCTCGATCGATACGGTCACCAGGATATAGAGGACAAACTCAACCAATGACCAGCCTTTTCGTCCATCCATACCGTTCCAACACAGCCATGAACCGATTAGAATTTCGTTAGGTTCTGTTGACCCGAAAACATCGAACTGTACATCGCGTAAGCGATCAATCCGATAAAACCGCCCACGATCACCATCATCGCCGGTTCCAACATCGAAACCAATTGCTTGACCGACGTCCGGACCTTTTCCTCGAAAAAAACGCTGACTTTCTCTAAGACAGTATCCAGTTTACCGGTCTTTTCGCCGGTTCCCACCATCGCGATCACGATTCCGGGAAAGAGCTCGGTATCAGAAAAAGCTTGTTCAAGCGTCACACCCGATTTAATCTGTTCGGCCATCTCCTGCGCTGTTTTTTCGAACCGGACATCATTCGCCGCCTTGCTCGCAAGTTCCAGCGCCCGAATGATTTCGACCCCCGCGCTCACCATGACGGCCAGCGTTCGGCAATAACGTTCCAATGAACTGTTTTTCCGTATGTTTTTCACTGCCGGTATCACGCTCATAATATAAGAAAGCGCTTTTTTCCCGGCAAAGGTCTTTAAATAGTACAGAAGGAATACGACCAGGCCGACTAAAGCGATAAGCAAGATAATCCAGTTGCTCCGGATAAACGTGCTGGCTTGCATCAAGACGGCCATCATTCCTTCTGCCGCGCCGCCAAAGGCTTCGACCAGTTTTGGCAACACAAAAACGAGAATACCGATCACCATAATCACTGAAAAACCCATCACGAAAACCGGGTAAGAAGTCGCCGATTTGATCTCGTCTTTAAGCCGTTTCTGGGACTCGTAGAAACCCGCCACTTTTTCGAGGGTCTCGGACAACGTACCGCTCGTTTCCCCGGCTTCGATAAGATTGACAAAGAGATCATCAAAGGCTTTTTCGTTGTCAAGCGCTTCAGAAAAGCTCATTCCGGCTTCTATGTTGGAGAGAACACTCACGATAATCCCTCGAAACTTGGGTGAAAAAACTTCCTGCTCCGCTAAAGTGGCCAACGCGTTCGCCAAATTAACGCCCGCTTCGATCATGGTGGCTAACTGACGGGAAAAGGTCATGATGTCCAACAATCGAAGCGTCATAATCCGCTTGCTTTTTCTTTCTACGATCGTCTCAAGGGCCAGAACGACATACCCTCTGTTAATCAACGAGGTTACCGCAGAAGCTTCATTTGCGGAATTCACCATACCGGTTATTCGGTTGCCACTCGTGTCTGTCGCTTTGTAACTGTAATTGGGCACGTTTTTCACCTATCTGCGCGCTATTTGTCCAAACCCCTTCGTTTGAGTTCATCCAGCCCGCGCGGGTCGTTAATTTTTTTCAAAGCTTCTACCGCAAATTTATAGACGGCCATTTCGATGCTTTTTCCTGTTTTCGGATCCACACTTTTCAAAAGCGTCGTATCGTTCAACAAAGCGAACAACGGATAAACGGCGCGGACATCTTTAATTTCCCCGAGCGCGTAAGCGGAGAAGGCTTTAATCACCGCGTTAGGGTCCGAAAGCAAGTTGATCAGGTATAAGGTGGCGCCGGGATCCTTTAGTTCCCCGAGCGCGATCACGGCCTGCATCCGAACGTTCTCGTCTGTATCCCGCAGGAAAGTAATCAAATAGGGCAAATTCTCGGAAGATTTGATCCGACCCAAGGCATTGGCGACGGTGCGGCGAACGACGGGATTAAACGATTCCGCCTGGCCGTATAGGATTTCGAGCGCCTTGTCGTTGCCGATCGTGACCAAAGTGTTCAGAATGTTGATTTTCACCTCATCGGAATAGGTTCTTTGGAAAGCGACCATCAAGGGATCGATCGCCTTTTCCCCGATTTGCGAAAGCATCGATACGGCTTTGGATTTGTAGGCTTCGTTCGTCAGAAGATTCGTCAGGAAATTCGCAACTTCCACGATTCCGTCCGGGTTATTGATATCGATGATAATTCGGGAAACGCGCAACCCCTGATCGTAATCCTGCATGATCCCATTCAACTTCAATTTCGTGACGAGGTAAGGAATCGCCAGTTCTCCGAAATTGATCAAGGCGCCGTCGATGCGCACATCGTCGTCGGAGCTGAGCAGCCAAACGATCGGTTCCACAGCCAAGAGACTCCTGATTTGCCCGAGCGACCAGACGGCCGATAGTCGAAGCTCTCTGTCTTCGTGGTCCAGATACGTTAAAAGCAAGGGTTCGATTTGGGGTTCGAATAAATAACCCATCGCTTCCAAAGCGACGCGTTTTTCAGCATTGTTGCCGTGATTTAAGACCTGAAGCCATTCTTCGTAAGTCAACCCTTTGTAAGCGTTTGCAAAAAGCGATGCACTCAAAGTAAAGAAAATCAGGATGTAAAGCCATTTTCCCCTACGCATACAACCCCCCTCGAATGAAATCCGATAAAAATTGTTTTTTCCTCATCCTATTTCGTATAATCTACCTGCATTTGCAAAAGCATCAGGCCACAACAGAGGAACCCCTCGCTGGCGCAAATGATCAATGATCCTCTTTTTTACCCCCCTGGGCGCTATGGCAGTAGCGCCCATTTGGTTTAGAGGAGCGGAAAAAACGCGATAATATGGTTCTATTGTACAACAAACGGAATTTTTTCGCAACCTTATCCTTTTGTTAATTCTTCTTTTCGATCCTTTAATGAGCAAAATCAACGGCGATGCTTCCAGGATTCTCGAGGTCGCTAATTGCGCCAATGGAAACGGGCTCTCTTCTATTTAAGACGTAATCGTATCCGATCTTTTCTTATTTGAGCCTTATTTAGCCCCGAACTTCGTTCGGCCATCGTAATATCTAAAAATGAACCGCCCTTTCCACCGAGGTTTAGCGGGGGGCGGTTCTTATAACCTCCGGGAAGTTCTTCGGATTCTCCAACCACGTCTTCGCTTCTTCTAAAGAATCGGTGTAGTGAAAATCATTCCAGCGGTTTGCCTCCAGGACCATATCCGCGAACTTTCCCCTCACCTTCACAGAATCCAGAATCCAGACCACCCGAACCCGATAGGTCTGGAGTTTCCCTAAGAAGGCGCCGGCTACCCCGGTTCCGAGCCGATAGAAATCTTCCGGTACATTCGCCGCGTACAGAATCGCCCGATCCCGGTCGTTTTCCCCGCAAAAGCCGATAAAATCAAGCAGATCGCTTTCGTTCTCAATAAACCTCTCTTCGCTGATGGATTCGACATACCCCTCTCTGAGAGCAACGTAATTTCCGGGTTCCAATTCTACCTTCGCTCCCTTTTTTTATCCATCACGGCATAGGCCGCATGTACGATGTCTTGCGTCGTCATATGGTATTTTTCCATGAGGAAGTCCGATTTTCCCACTTCCCCGAAATGATCCTGTATACCGATCCGAAAGACCGGAACCGGGCAGTGTTCCGTAACCACTTCCGCAACCGCTGAACCCCACGCGTTCAACACGCTGTGGTTTTCGGCCGTCACGATCGCCCCTGTCTCGCGAGCTGCCCGAATGATGGTTTCCGCGTCTACCGGCTTTAGGGTGTGCATGTTCAGTACGCGGGGACGAACGCCTTCCTTCCGTAGCATCTCTGCAGCTTTCAGAGACGGTTTTACCATCATGCCGCTGCAAATAATCGTAACGTCTTCTCCCGCTTCGAGAGTTTCTATCTTTCCGACCTTAAAAGAGCGACCCGGAGCGAACAGGACTTCCTTATTTTTTCGATGCAATCGCATGTATACCGGACCCGGATGATCGATTATTTGAGGCAGCAAAGCTGCCAATTGCGCCGAATCGGCAGGTTCGACAATCGTCATGCCGGGTAGGTTTCGCATTATCCCGGCATCTTCGAAACTCATATGGGTTCCGCCGTTCAACTCCGCGCTCACGCCGGGATCCGCGCCGCCGATCTTCACCGGCAACTTTGAGTAAGCGATTGATATCGTCACCTGGTCGAAGGCTCTCCGGGTGGCGAACGCCGTGAAAGAATGCGCGAAAGGGATCTTCCCCATCGACGCCAATCCGGCTGCGATACCCATCATGTTCGCTTCCGCCACGCCAACGTTGACGATGCGGTCCGGGTATCGTTCTTTGAAGGCTTTCGTCCCGGTCGAACTCATCAAGTCAGCTTCCAAAAGAACGATCCGGTCATCTTTTTGAGCATAGTCGATCAATAGGTCCGCGTAGACCTTTCGCATCTCCAATCCTTCGTACATCCCTTTCACCCCTCACAAGACGAAGCGGGGTCGCTTTCTTTTCGCAGTCGATCCACCGCTTCTCGCCACTGTTCGTCTGTAATCGTCATATTATGAGAACTCACTTTTCCTTCACAGAAGTAGGCGCCTTTGCCCTTGGTCGTGTTCAGAACGATCATCGTCGGTTTGCCCTTAAACCGCTTTCCGAGGACCACCGCGCTATCAACCGCCTCAACGTCGTGACCGTCCACCTCATAGACATTCCATCCGAAAGCTCTCCATTTCTCCGCAACCGGTTCCAATGAGTTGATTTCGGAAACAAGTCCGTCTATCTGCATATTATTGTAGTCCAGAAACGTGATCATATTGTCTAGATGGCGATTGCCCGCAAACATTGCAGCTTCCCAGATCTGACCTTCCTGGCTTTCTCCGTCTCCGATGATCGCGTAGACGCGAACCCCTCGACCATCCATCTGGGCCGCCAACGCCATTCCCACAGCGGCTGAAAATCCTTGCGCCAAAGACCCCGCCGTCATATCGACCCCGGGCGTTTTCAACCGGTCGCAATGGCTGGGGAGGTTCGTATTCGGTTTGTTCAGCGTATCCAACCACGCTTTCGGAAAATAGCCTTTATCGGCTAATACCGCATATAATCCGGGGCCCCCGTGCCCTTTCGATAGAACGAAACGATCCCGTTTGTCCCAGAGGGGGTTTTCCGGATCGACGGCCATGTGTTTGTAATATAGGACCGTCAGCGCTTCGACGATGGATAGGGAGCCTCCGATATGACCGACTCCAAGTTTTCCGATCATCTCTAAAATCAACTGTCGGATTTCGTTCGCTTTCGACGCCAAGCGATTTCTTTC
>JAAYCF010000231.1 GCA_012744415.1 Thermotogaceae bacterium | reverse complement strand
TTAGTTTTATCATTCGCCGCATTCTCATTATGATTCCGATGATGATCGTCATCTCCATGATCTGTTTTTTTATCATCGAGCTCCAACCCGGAGACTATGTCAGCACACTCCTCGAAAACCCACGGATCTCGGGCAATATGATCATCGAGCTGCGCGCCCAACTGGGTTTGGATAAACCCGGAGTCGTCCGCTACTGGTTATGGGTGAAAGGGATCGTCACCAAAGGAGATTTTGGGTACTCCTTCGCGCATAACCGACCCGTCGGAGATCTCATCTGGGAACGAATGGGATGGACCGTTGCGTTGGCCCTCACGACGATTGTTTTTCAATGGGCGATCGGGATTCCATTGGGGATCTTTTCCGCCCGGCATCCCTACTCCTTTATGGACTATCTGCTGACCTTTCTGGCCTTTCTCGGCCTTTCTATCCCGGAGTTCTTCCTCGCCTTGATCCTCATTTTTTGGATGCTCTCCATGGGAGCCACCTCGATTGGCGGCCTTTTTTCCGCACAGTTCGTCGGCGCTCCCTGGTCTTTTGCGAAAATAATCGATCTTTTTCAACATATCTGGCTACCGATCGTCGTGGTGGGTATCGGTGGCTTTGGGGGCTTGATGCGGGTCATGCGCGGAAATACCTTGGATACGCTGGGATCCCCCTTCGTTTCAGCTTTGCGCGCCCGGGGTTTGTCGGAAAAAACTGTCCGGAAGCACGCCATCAAAAACGCGCTGAATCCGATGGTGAGCATCGCCGGAATGGAACTCCCGAATGTTTTCAGCGGAACCATTATCGTGGCGATCGTACTGGGGGTGCCGACGATGGGCCCATTTTTCTATGAAGCGCTTCTCAGCCACGATGACTATCTGATTATGACCTTCTTGATGTTCATCGCTTTTATTACCCAAATCGGAAATCTGCTCGCCGATTTCATTTTGGCCTTCATCGATCCTCGGATCCGGATGAGTTAGGGGGCGGACATATGAAAGACTCTCAAACCAGCGCGCGGGTCCGTCGGGCTTTTTTCAAGCATAAACTAGGGATGGTGGGACTCGTCATCCTCGCGATACTGTACCTAACGATTCTTTTCGCCGACGTGATCTCTCCTTACAATTACCTCGAAACGCATCGGAATTTCGAACACGTTCCCCCCTCTCGCATCCGCTGGAAACACGAAGACGAGTGGAAGGGGCCGTTCGTATACGGCGTAAAAAAAGTAAGGGATCCCGAGACCTTGGCCGTTTCCTATCAGGAAGATCAGACAAAAATCTATCCGATCTATTGGTTTACCCAAGGAGAAACCTATAAGTTCTTAGGCTTATGGGAAACGGATTTTCATCTTTTCGGACTTGGAAAAGAAGCTAAAGGGTTCCTGTTCCTGTTCGGCGCCGATCGTTTCGGACGAGATGTCTTTTCCCGCATCTTGCAAGGCGGCCGGGTTTCCTTGACCGCCGGTTTGATTGGAACCTTCATCAGTGTGGTGATCGGCGCGATTATCGGGGCGCTCTCCGGGTATTTCGGGGGCTGGATCGACACGTTGATCCAACGATTCATCGAAATCCTTCGCTCTTTTCCGCGTATTCCGCTGTGGTTGACGCTTGCACTTATCCTACCGCCCGGATGGCCCAGCACCTGGGTTTACTTGGGAATCGTCGTCGTGCTGGCCTTCATCGGATGGATGGGGGTGGCGCGGGTTGTGCGCGGAATGACCCTGAGTCTTCGGGAAAAGGAGTTCGTTATCGCTTCCCGAATTGTCGGGCAGTCGAACTTTAAAATCATCACCAAACACCTGTTGCCAAACATGATGACCTATCTCGTCGTCGTCGCGACGCTATCCATTCCGGGCATGATCCTCGGCGAAAGCGCCATTAGCTTTTTGGGATTAGGCATCAAGGAGCCGATGACTAGCTGGGGGTTGTTGTTAAAACAAGCCCAATCTTTGAGCGAGATCGAGGCGCATCCTTGGCTGATGCTGCCCGGTATCTTCATTATGGTCTCGGTTTTGTCGTTTAACTTCGTTGGAGACGCATTACGAGATGCGTTGGATCCCTACAGGACGGTGGAAAAGGTATGATCGCGGTCAATCATCTTCAATCCTACTTCAAAACCGAAGACGGCCTTGTGAAAGCGGTGGACGACATTTCTTTCGAATTGAGACCTAATGAAGTCCTGGCGCTCGTCGGCGAATCCGGCTGCGGAAAAAGCGTGACCGCCTTAACCGTGATGGGGTTGCTCCACCGGAACAAAACCGTTCTAAAAGGCGAGATTCTCTTTAATGATAAAAGTCTTCTCGATCTGCCCCCGGAAGCCTATCGCCTGATACGGGGTGAAAAGATCGGGATGATCTTTCAGGAGCCGATGTCCGCATTTGATCCCCTCTATACCGTCGGGTATCAAATGCTGGAAGTGTTGAAAGCCCATACCAACCTCTCTATCGAAAAACAAAAGCAGCGCGCGGTGCACTGGTTGAAAAACGTCGGTATTCCGGAAGCGGAAAAACGGTTCAACCAGTATCCCCATGAGATGAGCGGCGGGATGCTGCAACGTGTGATGATCGCCATGGTCTTGATGCTACAGCCGGAGGTATTGATCGCGGATGAACCCACTACCGCGCTTGATGTGACGATCCAGGCTCAGGTGCTGGGTTTGATTCGGAATCTTCAAAAAAACGAAGGAACTTCGGTCTTATTCATCACCCATGACTTGGGCGTCGTCGCGGAGATTGCCGACCGCGTGCATGTGATGTACGCGGGAAAAATCGTGGAAAAGGGAACCGTGTCCCAGGTTTTCCATCACCCGCTTCATCCCTATACGATCGGTTTGCTCACCTCGCGCGTCGTGAAGGGAAAAAAAGGCAAGGAGCTTCCTTTCATCCGCGGTTACGTTCCCCGCGCCTACGAATTTCCAGAAGGGTGCCGATTTCATCCGCGGTGTCCGCGCAAACTTCCCCGTTGCGAGCACGACAATCCGCCCGAAATCTCCTTAGAAACCGAAAACTGTGTTGCGTGCTGGCTGTATGAGAAGGGGGAATCGGCATGATCCTCAAAGTCGATAAGGTAAAAAAATACTTTCCGATAAAGAAAGGGATCTTCCTTCTGACCGCCGGTTATGTGCGCGCGCTGGAAGAGGTGTCTTTCGAAATCAGCGAAGGCCAGACGATCGGCGTCGTCGGCGAATCCGGGTGCGGAAAAACCACGCTCGGCCGGGTGATCGCCAAGGTGTACGACGCGACTTCCGGAAGGATCTTTTATACCCCCCACGGAAAAGAGAACAACGCGATCGCCCAGGCGGCTGAAATCCGGAAAAATACCGAAAAGCAGATTATGAAAAACTATCGAAAAGATGTCCAGATGATCTTTCAAGATCCTTACAACTCCTTGGATCCCCGAATGACAATCGGAGACATCTTGGCCGAACCCCTTCAAGTTCACAAGGTTTGCTCGTCAGAAGCGGCGCTGAACGAAACGGTCAGCCAGCTTCTTTTGAAGGTGGGACTCTATCCCGAATACGCTTCGCGTTACCCGCATGAATTCAGCGGTGGTCAACGGCAGCGTATTTCCATCGCTCGGGCGATCGCGTTGCATCCTCGTATGATCATCTGCGATGAACCCACTTCCGCGTTGGATGTCTCGGTACAAAGCCAAATCATCAATCTGTTGAAAGACTTGCAGAAAGAATATCAAATGGCCTATCTCTTTATTTCTCACAACTTGGATGTCATCTACCACGTCAGCGATTGGATCATGGTGATGTATCTCGGGAATGTGGTCGAAATCGCAACACCCGAGGCGTTGTTCGAAGATCCCCTGCACCCTTACACCTCGGCTTTGATGAAAGCGATCCCAAACTGGAATCCGGAAGAGCGAAGTCTCGGCGAAACGACCCTCCAAGGCGAGCCGCCCAGTCCGATCGCCCCGCCTTCCGGATGTCCGTTTCATACCCGTTGCGAGTTCGTTATGGAGCGGTGCAAAACAGATAAACCTCGTTTATCGGAGATAGGCCAAGATCGAAAAGTGGCCTGTCATTTGCGGGTTCAATAAGGTATAATAACTTCATATTCCTGAGATAATCGAGAGGGGTGCTTCCCAGTGGAAGTTTTTTTTGTTGGTTTAAGCGCGATTACATTCAAACAAGTTATCATGATCATCGTCGGCGCGGTGTTGATCTACCTCGCGATAAAGAAGGACTATGAGCCGGCACTGTTATTGCCCATCGGATTCGGCGCGATTTTGGTCAACATACCGTTCACCTCGGTTTTGAACCAGGTTACCGATGGCGTCACCCAGCACGGAGTGCTTTCCATTCTATACGAGGCCGGCATATTGACCGAACTGTTTCCGCTGCTCATCTTTATCGCGATCGGCGCGATGATCGACTTCACGCCTCTACTGCAAAACCCGCGGCTACTCCTTTTTGGCGCCGCTGCGCAATTTGGTATCTTTTTCACGATGGCGATCGCCTCGCTCTTCGGTTTCAGCCTGAAGGAAGCCGCTTCGATCGGCATTATCGGCACGGCCGATGGCCCGACCTCGATCTACGTCGCTTCCCGCTTCGCGAAAAATCTTTTGGGTCCAATATCCGTGGCCGCCTATTCTTATATGTCTTTGGTTCCTATCATACAACCGCCTGTGATTAAGCTCTTGACAACCAAAAAGGAACGGATGATCCGCATGGACTACCACGAGAAAAAAATACCGAAGGTCGTAAAAATTCTCTTTCCCATTATCGTCACGCTGATCTCCGGGCTCATTGCCCCGGTTTCCCTGGCTCTGATCGGATTTTTGATGTTCGGGAATCTTATCCGGGAATGCGGTGTTTTGGAGCGGTTGTCGAACGCGGCGCAGAAGGAATTGGCAAACCTCGTGACGTTATTGTTGGGAATTACGATTGGCTCGACGATGACCGCCGACAAATTCCTTCAGGTGGACACGCTTCTGGTTTTGGGTATGGGTCTCGTCGCCTTTGTATTCGATACGGCCGGCGGTGTCTTGTTCGCCAAATTCCTGAACCTGTTCTTAAAGCGCAAAATCAATCCGATGGTTGGCGCGGCGGGGATCTCCGCCTTCCCGATGTCCGCGCGCGTTGTTCAAAAAATGGGACAACAGGAAGATCCTTCGAACTTCCTTTTGATGCATGCGGCCAGCGCGAACTTTGCCGGGCAGATCGGCAGTGTGATTGCGGGCGGTCTCATCTTAGCCCTGGTCAAGTAGAAGAGGTGTGACAATGGAAGGAATGCGCTCATTCGGAATCTTTTCCAAAGAAGCTTTTGAAACCTTTTTTCAAGCACTGGACGTGACTTGGAAGGGGATGGTCGGTGTTTTCATCGTGATGACCCTTCTCTTCGGCGCGATCTATTTGTTGGGAAAGGTTAAAAATAACGACCAGGACCGCTCCTCTTGAACGGTCCTCTTCTTCATCCGTTCAATACAACGAATCTGTAGAAGGAGGTACACCCTTTCTTATGCGATATAAAGAGTTAGAACCGCAAGCGGTTTTCCGAAGTTTTTACGAAATCAACCAAATACCGCGCTGTTCGGGTCAGGAAGAAGCTGTCAGCAATTACATCAAAAACTGGGCTTCCGCTTTAGGTTTAGAGGTGAAACAAGATCACGCCTACAACCTCATCATCCGAAAAGACGGAACCCCGGGGTACGAAGGTTCGGCGCCGATCATCATCCAGGGCCATCTGGACATGGTTTGCGATAAAACGCCCGATTCGACCCACTGCTTCGAAAAAGACCCGATCTCTCTTCTCGTGGACGGCGACCGTGTTAAAGCGGATCGAACGACACTGGGAGCGGATAACGGGATTGCCGTGGCTTACGCCATGGCTCTCCTCGAATCGAACGACATCCCGCATCCTCCTTTGGAAGTGCTATTAACTACAAACGAAGAGAGCGGGATGGATGGCGCGCGCGCCGTTCTACGGAAAGACCTGACGGGCAACACGCTCATTAATCTCGACGCGGAAGAGGAAGGCGTTTTCCTGGTCGGGTGCTCTGGGGGTGTCCGTGTGGATGTCGCGCAAGATCTTACTCGTGAAGAAGCGGCCGGTCTCTTCTATACAATTACCGTCGGCGGATTGAAAGGCGGACATTCCGGTTCCGAGATCCATCTTGAACGGGGAAACGCCAATCGAATCCTCGCAACGGTCCTCTGTTCCCTCAAAAAATCGGTTCCCTTCCGTTTGGCCGATTTTACGGGAGGATCCAAAACCAATGCGATCCCGCGAGATGCGAAGGCTTTGATCGTATTCGATCCCATACTCGCCGATACCGTTCGGCAAGTTATCGATACCGCCACTAAAGAGATGAAGAACGAATTTCGCGCTTCCGATCCCAGCCTATGGATCACCGGCGAAGCGGCTTCAAACCGTCAAAATGCCTGGTCAGCTGCGGATACGGACTGTTTCCTGCGGGTGATGACCACCCTTCCGAGCGGTTTGTTGCACAGGAGCGTGGAGATCTCCGGTTTAACGGAAACCTCATGCAATCTCGGCGTCGTGACAACCGAAACGGCGACGGTAACCTGCCACGCGTCGATTCGCAGCTCCGTCACGTCCCGAAAATGGAAGGTCGTCGATCAGTTTATGGCTCTCGGTGCCTTGTCCGGCGCCCGCATCAACGTGCTTTCTGACTATCCCCCGTGGGAGTATCGACCGAAATCTCGTATTCGCGATATCTTCGTCGAAAGCTACAAAACCCTTTTCGGGAAGGATCCGGTTATTACAGCCATTCATGCAGGATTAGAATGCGGTTTGTTCACAGAGACCCTCGGTGAGATGGATATGATCGCGATCGGACCGAACCTTTACAACGTCCATTCTCCGGAAGAATCGATGAGCATCTCTTCCGTCGCCCATACCTGGGAGTTGCTGAAAGAAGTTTTTAAGAGACTGAAATAACCGATTTTTCATATTTCTTCATAACCGGCCGAAGGCCGGTTTTTCATTACCGGGGAACCCTGTCGATTTCTTCTTTGAATAGGCTCCGAACCTCCTCATCGGATAACTTCACCTCTGAAAAACCATACTCCGCGCGGACAAAGGCATCGGTTATCCTCCGCAGGTTTTCTGACGGATGCGCTGCCAGTAGCTCGTAGGGTGTCAGCATCCGGTAGGCTGGATATCGTTTGGCGCGTATCCATCGATAAACGCGTTTGACCAGTTCGCTGCCTGTGAGGTTCGAGTCTGGAACATCGGTCTCTCTTGTTTCAAAGACCGAGGTTTTTTTATCTTTTTCTATCTCTTTCTTGATCGGTTTTCGGGTCAGATATCGGACCAATAAGAGAGATAAAAGCGATAAGGTAGCCGTTATCACCAAGATGTTGACCAGCGTCATCGAAACTTCGACAGTTCGAACTATGACTTCTGTTTCCGCTTCCATTGCGCCGGTCGTTTCCGACGGGCCCA
>JAAYCF010000230.1 GCA_012744415.1 Thermotogaceae bacterium | reverse complement strand
TATGCGGAGCGTTTCACGGATCGCAGGGATCAGGAGTTGGCCGCTTATTGCGGATTCCTTCATTTTTTCCGAAAACATCGCTGGATGTACGCAATCGTGAGAGAAGCGGAGTTCGTGGACGCCTCGATTTCCATCTCTTATTACGCTTCCCTCCAGAAACCTTATGAAACCGCCCTAAAAAGCTCGATCGACCGAGGCGAGATCTCCCCTTACGAGCCGGAACACCTGGCCCCGATCTTGATGGGCATCGGCCACGCGATCGGTTATTCTTTGTTTCTGATCGAGAATGCCGCTCGTTACGATAATCGAAGCGTTCTGGAACCCCTCTCTCAGTTTATCTTGTACGGATTTAACCGCTTCATACGCTCTCATGAAGCGCTAAAAATACCTGCCAAAAAAGCAAAGGAAAAGAAAAGAATAACGGAAGGTTCGATCGGAGCTGCCGCTTTACCCGCGGAAGCCCTGATCTCTTCGACAAAAAATCGGGAGGTTATCACATGAAGAAGGTTTATATCATCGGAGCGAAACGAACCGCGATCGGCACCTTCGGCGGGTCTTTCAAGACAACCCCGGCGGTTCAGTTGGGAGTCGTCGCCGCAAAAGCCGCGATGGAACAAGCCAAGGTAGAGCCGAAAGACGTTTGCGAAACGATCGTCGGCAATATCCTTTCTGCCGGCTTGGGCATGGGGCCCGGAAGGCAAGTAAGCATTCATGCCGGCATTCCCGTCGAAAGGCCGGGGTTTTCTGTCAATATGCTGTGCGGATCCGGCATGAAAGCTGTGATGATGGGCGCGGTCGATATCGTAGCGGAAGAAGCCGAAGTGGTTTTGAGCGGTGGTATCGAGAATATGGATCTGGCGCCTTATCTACTGCTTCAAGGCCGGAGTGGTTACCGGCTCGGTCACGGAGAGGTCTACGATCACGCCGTCATGGACGGGTTAACGGACGTCTTCAACCGTTACCATATGGGGATCACGGCTGAGAACTTAGCGGAAAAATATCAAATTTCCCGTGAAGCGCAAGATGCCTTTGCGTTAAAAAGTCAGGAAAAAGCGATTCGCGCCATCGAATCCGGCCGTTTCAAAGAGGAGATCGCCCCTGTCGTCTTAAAGGACAAAAAGGGAGAGACCATCATCGATACAGATGAACATCCCCGCAAAGGGACTACTCTGGACGGGTTGGCAAAGTTGAAACCTTCGTTCAAGAAAGACGGAAGCGTCACAGCCGGAAATGCTTCAGGAATCAACGACGGGGGCTCTATGACCGTCTTAGCCTCAGATGAGGTCGTCAAGCGCGACGGGTACACCCCGCTCGTCGAATTGGTTTCGTGGGCGCAACATGGTGTCGATCCGAGCATCATGGGAATCGGACCCGTCGGCGCGATTTCCAAGGTTTTGAAACGCGCAAATCTGTCGTTGAAGGATATCGATCTGCTCGAATTGAACGAAGCCTTCGCCGCCCAAAGCCTTTCTGTACTGGCAGACTTGAAAAAAGAACATGGCGTGTCCCAGGAGTGGCTGGACGACCGTGTCAACGTCAACGGCGGCGCGATCGCCTTAGGTCATCCGATCGGCGCCAGCGGCAACCGTATCATCGTCACGCTCATCTATGAGATGAAGAAGAGAGGCGCGAAGTTGGGTTTAGCCAGCCTATGCATCGGCGGAGGCATGGGTACTGCCGTTATCATTCGCAACTGTTAAGGCCGGAGGCCGCTCATGAACAGAATGGACAAGATCGGAATCGCTGGTATCGGTAGCTACCTACCGGTGACCTATATGACCGCGAAGGACCTCTCTTTTGCCACCGGCATTCCAGAGGAGGTAATCGATCAAAAGTTCGGAGTTTCTCGCAAACCCATTCCCGGTCCTCAAGACACAACCAGCCATATGGGTCTCCAGGCATCAAAAAAAGCTTTGGAAATGGCGAATGTCGATCCTTTGGATATCGATCTCGTTATTTGGAACGGCGCGCAGCACAAAGACTACCCATGTTGGCTGGCCAGTTTGAAAGTGGCTTACGATTTAGGCGCCGATAACGCCTGGGGATTCGATATGGAAGCCATGTGCGGGTCGATGATGGCGGGGATGGAGACCGCGAAAAGCCTGATGCGTAATAACGACGATCTACGCACGGTTCTGCTAGTTTCTGGTTACCGGAACTCCGATTTGATCAGTCTAAAAGAGATCGACACCTCTTTCATGTTCGATATCGGCGCCGGCGGCACGGCGATGGTTCTCAAGAAGGGAGCCGATCGAAATATCCTGCTGGAATCCGCCTTTAAAGGAGATGGTTCTTTTTCCGAAGGCTGCGTGGTTCCGGTCGGAGGGGCGAAAAAATGGCCCCCCGTAGCGGAAGATCTCGAAAACTTCCACTTTAAAATTAATGGCGACGCGAAAGCCTTCAAAACCCGTCTCGGCGAAAAAACGATGCCCAATTTCTATGGCGTGATCCGGGAGTCCTTGAAAAAATCGGGTTACACCGAGAAGGATATCGATTATTTGGCGATCCTGCACTTTAAAAAATCGGCCCATCAGGCCGTTTTAGCCGAATTAGGGCTTTCAGAAAGCCAAACGACGTATCTTCAAGACTACGGCCATATTGGCCAAAACGATCAGATACTGTCCCTCGAAATCGGGCTACGGGAAGGAAAGATCCGGGAGGGAAGTCTCATCGTCATGGTGGGCGCCGGATTAGGATTTGTCTGGGCCTCATCTGTTGTTCGATGGGGACTTTCACAATAGGAGGAGAGCTGTGGGAGTCTTTACGGAAGCCTATCAATCGAAAAAGACCGATCTTGACCACGTTCTGAAGATGATACAGCCGAACGAGGTGATTGTCACCGGAATGTGCTGCATGGAAGCGCAGTCCTTTCTATCGGAGTTACATACCATCTCGGATCGAGTCAAGAATGTCCAAGTCTACACATGTTTGAATATGAAAGAATATGCCTTTTATCGTCAACCCGGTTTCGAGTCTTCTTTCATGAACAATTCATGGTTTCATAGCGCTGGGATTCGGAAATCTTTGAAAGAGGGAATTCTGAACTCTACGTACGTTCCGAATAACTTGCACGAAGCCGGAGCCAATCTCCTTTCCTTAGGTGACCCTGACCTTTACATCGGCATGGTTTCGCCGATGGATGAACATGGATTTTTTTCTTTGTCGCTCAGTGTCACCTATGAAAAAGACGTGATCGAAAAAGCCAAAACCGTCATCGTGGAAGTCAACCCAAACGCGCCGCGCACTCACGGAGACACGCAGATTCACATTTCCGACATCGACTATCTGTACGAAGTGGATTACCCGATCCCGACGCTGCCGGATACGCCCCCTTCCGATATTGAAAAAGGAATCGCTCATCATATTGCGGGGTTGATACCGGACGGATCCACGCTTCAAATTGGCATCGGCGGCATTCCGAACGCGGTCAGCAAGCTCTTGCTCGATAAACGGGAAATCGGTATCCACACCGAGATGTTCACCGAATCAATGATAGACCTTTTCGAAGCCGGCGTGATCACCAATCGCAAAAAAACGTTGTGGCCGGGAAAAGCGATCTGTACCTTCGCGCTTGGATCCAAAAAGATGTACGATTTCGTCGACGACAATCCCGGCGTATGGTTGTTACGCGGCAAATACGTCAACGACCCGTATGTTATCTGTCGAAATAAGAATATGGTCTCCGTCAACACCGCGTTGATGGTCGACCTGACGGGCCAAGTCTGTTCCGAAGGGCTCGGAACCACACATTACAGCGGAGCTGGCGGACAACTGGACACACACCGTGGGGCTTCGATGAGCGAAGGCGGAAAGGGGATCATCGCGTTAGAATCCGCTACTCGAAAAGGGGAAAGCAAGATCGTTCCTATCTTCAAACCCGGTTCGCCGGTCACAGTCCCGCGACACGATCTGGATTGGGTCGTTACCGAGTACGGCGCGGTGCGTTTGCGTGGAAAGCCAGTCAATCAACGGGCCGAGCTGTTGATCGGGATAGCTCACCCGGATCACAAAGAAAGACTCAGAAAAGAAGCTCAGGAATACGGAATTATTTAACGGCAAGGAAAACACTCAGGAGGTGGAAGTATGAAAAAAATGCTCGTTTTGCTGTTAGTGGCCGCACTGCTCGTATCCGGATTAGCCTTCGCCGAACCGGGAATCACAAAAGACAAGGTTCTGATCGGTAGTTTCCAAGCCCTTTCGGGTCCGGTCGCCTATATTGGCTTATCAATGAGAAAAGGGATGGACGCGTACTTTAATTGGGTCAACGCCAATGGTGGCATTTTTGGGCGAAAGATTGAACTGTTGGTGGCGGACGATCAATTCAACCCCGCCAAAACCGTCGTCGAAGTGAAACGGATGGTCGAACAGGATAAAGTCTTCTCGATCGTCGGCGGATTGGGTACACCCGGATGTCTGGCCGTTATGAAGTATTTGAACGACAGCCAGGTTCCTTTCGTCTATCAGGGAAGCGGAGCGCTCGCGCTGGCCGTTCCGCCGAACAAGTACATTTTCTCCGTGCAGCCGAACTACTACTCGGTCGAAGGGCCGATCGTCGCGAAGTATCTTGCGAGAAATCTCGGCTACAAGCGTATTGGTATCGTTTACCGGGCAGCCGACGATGGAAAGGAAGAACTTGCCGGTTTACAGTCGTGGTTAGTGAAAAATCGCTTGGATAAACTACTGGTGAAAGCGATTCCGGTGAACCCCAGCGCGACCTCTTTTGACAACGAGATTCTCGAACTCTTAGCCGCCAATGTCGACGTCGTCTTCTTGTCCATGTACGGGCAACAACCCCCCAACTTCATGATCCAGGCGAAACAATACGGTTTGGATGCCAAGATTGTGATGAGCTACCCCAACTCGGACATCCAAGTGATCCAGTTATCGCAAGGAGCTGCTGAGGGCGCCCAGGCGATGGCATGGGTGTGGTTGGGCGACGCTGATTCCGAGCAGTTCCAGAGATATTTGGCTATCTATCAGGAAACCTTCCCGGGAGAAGTGCCGAACGCTTACGCGGCCGCAGGCTTCATCGCGGGAGAAGTGTTCACCGAAGGTCTGAGAAGAGCCGGAGAAACCCCGACTCGCGAAGGGTTGGTACAAGCCCTTGAGACGATGAATGGATGGCAGGGGTTAATCAGCCCCATCATCTCCTACAAACCCTTCAGCATCGGCGACAATACCTGCCGGGTAGGATTGCAGGCCATGTACGCGATGGAAGTCGTCAACGGCGTTTGGGAAAGAGTTTCCGACTGGATCGATTCGAAATAAGCCTTGAGAAAAGGGGGCTCTGGGAAGAGTCCCCTTTTTTCTCTTAGAAGAAAGAGGTGACGCTGTGGGTTTATTGGAAGTCAATCGTATAACCGTCAAATTTGGCGGGTTGGTAGCGGTTAGCGAAATCGACCTCTCGGTGGAGAAGGAAGAAATCCATGCCCTCATCGGGCCAAACGGAGCCGGTAAAACAACCCTATTCAATGTCATCACTCGGGTTATCCAACCGACTTCCGGAGAGATTTCTTTAAACGGGAAGAACCTTCTGAAAATGCAGCCGCATCAAACGGTTCAAATTGGCATCTCTCGAACTTTCCAAAACTTGGAGATCTTCCGGATGATGACCGTGAAAGAGAACTTGTTCGTCGGTTACCACGATCGGGTGAACACGCACATCCTGCAAGAGGCTTTTCAAACCAAAACGCTGCATGCGGAGGAGAGGAAAGCCCAGGAAAAGGCGATCGAAGTTTCGGATTTTTTGGGACTTAAAAACCGTCTAAGCAGCTATGCCGGTCAGCTGCCTTATGGCCTTCAAAAAATGGTCGAAATCGGGAGGGCGTTAATGAGCGATCCGGTCATTCTCCTGCTCGATGAACCCGCCGCGGGATTGAATCCTTCGGAAACGCAGGAACTCAAAGAGATCATCCGCGGTATCCGGAAAAAAGGCATCACGATTCTCTTGGTCGAACACGATATGTCTTTGGTGATGGATATCTCTGATCGCATTACCGTGATGAACTTTGGAAAGAAGATCGCGGAAGGAGATCCTCAGCAGATACGAAATGATCCGGTCGTAATCGAGGCCTATCTGGGGGAGAACAAATATGCTTGAATTGAAAGGGGTAAAGCTGAAATACGGGTATGTGGAAGCGTTGAAAGGCATCGACATGCACGTGAAGGAACACCAGATCACCGCTTTGCTCGGGGCCAACGGGGCGGGGAAATCGACGACCTTACGCGCCGTTTCTTGCTTAAACCGCATCGAAAAAGGAGAGATTACCTTTCTCGATCAGATCGTGCATCGATTACAGCCTTCGGAAATTGTGCACAAAGGGATCGTCCACTGCCCGGAAGGGCGAAAACTCTTTCCCTTCCTAACTGTTCAGGAAAATTTACTGGCCGGAGCTTACACGCTAAAAGACCGCAATCAGATACGGAGTCTGCAAGAGAACGTGTTTACCCTGTTCCCGATCCTTAAAGATCGGCGAAAGCAAATGGCGGGGACATTATCCGGAGGGGAGCAGCAAATGCTAGCGATCGGCAGGGCTTTGATGGCGGCTCCGAAAATATTGATGCTGGACGAGCCCTCACTCGGTTTGGCTCCCAAGATCGTGGAGCAGATTTTTGACACGTTGGTCACCTTACGGGAAGAAGGCACGACGATCTTTTTGGTAGAACAAAACGCCAATGCGGCTTTACATATCGCGGATTACGCCTATATTCTTGAAGTTGGGAAAGTCGTTCTCGAAGGCGAAGGAAATGCCCTATTGAAGAATGAAAATGTTAAAAAGAAATACCTGGGAGGATAGGTGAGCGCCGTGCTATTACAACAAATCATACTGGGATTAAGGGAAGGAAGCCTCTTCGCCCTCGTCGCCCTGGGATTGGTCATCGTTCATAAAACGACCGGAGTCGTCAATTTCGCTTACGGGCATATGGGTATGTTCGCGGCCTACATCACCTTCACGTTCTATACCCTCCTCGGGTTGAACCTCTACCTCGCCGTCGCGATCGGAATCACCTTCGCGGTCTTTTTAGGGATCCTCACCGAAAAGTTCTTGCTTCGCCCGATTCGTCATCTCTCTCACTCGGCGATGCTGATTATTACATTAGGAATGTTGATGATCCTGGAAGGGATGGCGCTCCTGATTTGGAAACAAGATTTCAAGCAGTTGCCCAATCTCATCACCGGTATTCCCTATCGGATCAACTTGGGTAACTCCTTTCTCATCATTACCAGACAGGATGTGTTAATCTTTGTCGTGACGACCGCCATTGTATTTGGCACCTTTTTCTACTTAAAATACACTAAATTGGGATTGGCCGTTCGGATGGTCTCCCAGAACGAAGAGGCCTCCCATTTGATGGGTGTCAAGGTGGGACGAGTCTACGGTTTCGCCTGGGGACTCGGTACCGGTTTAAGCGCTCTCGCGGCAATTCTGGCGGCCCCGAAAGAACAGGTTCAGCCGAACATGATGCTCAATCTGCAAGTACAGGGGTTGACGGCCGCCGTTTTGGGCGGTTTCGACAGTTTACCCGGCGCGATCGTGGGCGGCATTTTGCTGGGTATCATCGAGCAACTCGTTGCGAAGTATATCTCTGTTGAACTTAAAACGGCCCTCGCGCTCATGGTAATTATTATCTTGCTCCTTGTGAAACCGGAAGGTTTGCTGGGCAAATCTTCGAAAAGGAGGGTTTGATCATGAACACCAAACGCAATTTCCTTATCTTTGCCATCGCTTTGATGGTTCTCCCCTTGATATTCTTGAATCAGACCTTCCTCATCAGTATTTTCAGTCAGGTTTTAATCTTCAGTATTGCCGCTCTGGGACTGAATATTTTGATCGGCTTCGCCGGGCAAATCTCGATAGGACACGCTTCCTTTATCGCGGTAGGCGCTTATCTGTCGGCCATTTTAACTAAAAACTTTCAAATACCCTTTGTAGTGACCGTCTTCCTCTCGGGCGGATTGGCCGGGTTGTTCGGATTGGTCCTCGGGTTTCCAGCCTTACGGTTAAAAGGTTTCTATCTCGCGATTGCGACGATGGCTTTCGGGGTCATGATCGAGCAGCTCTTAGGCTCCTGGAGTTACGTCGGGGGTCATATCGGAATGCGGGATATTCCCAACTTCGACCTCTTCGGATATGTTTTGAAATCCGATCTCGGAAAATACTACGTTATCGCCTTTTGTACCTTCTTTCTCTTCCTCTTCGGTTTCAACTTTCTGAAATCAAGAACGGGAAGAGCGTTGAAAGCGATTCGAGAAAGCGAATTCGCGGCTCGCTCTTCGGGTATCAATGTCGCGAAGTATAAGCTGATCGCTTTCGTTTTAAGCGCAATCTACGCCGGTATTGCCGGAGCTTTGTACGCCCATACCATCAACTACATCGCCCCCACAGACTTTGGGTTGGGCGTTTCGATCAACTTGCTGGCGATGATCGTTGTCGGCGGTTTAGCCTCTTTTTCAGGCAATTTCATCGGCGCCATTCTGATGATCGCCTTGCCCTTCCTATTTAGCCGGGCAAATTTACCGCTCTCCGTCATATTCGGAGTTCTGCTCGTCGTTGTCGTGCTTTTCTTCCCTCGTGGCCTTGGATATGGATTGCAGCTGCTCAATCTCAAGTATTTTGGCATCCCTTCCGCCTGGTTGAGAAGAAAGATGAGAACTTCATCGATCGTAGGAGGCAAAGCAATGTATGTGAATATCCCTCAAGGAAAGATTCATTACGAGATCGGCGGAAACCCTCAAGGCAAAGCGTTGTTTATGATTCACGGAAACTTCGGTTCCTGGCGGTGGTTCCAGCCGGTGATGTCCCGATTGGAAAAAACAGCGTTTCGTGGGGTGGCTTTAGATCTCCTGGGATTCGGAGATTCCGAAAAACCGAGTCGCGACATCTCGATCGCTCAATACGGAAAAGAATTGGGTGACTTTATCGACGTCTTTAAAGAGGAAAAAGTCAACCTGATCGGCCATTCTTTGGGAGGCGCCGTCATTTGGGACTACGCGGTTAACCATCCGGATAAAGTGAAC
>JAAYCF010000021.1 GCA_012744415.1 Thermotogaceae bacterium | reverse complement strand
GTTTGTCTCAGGTTTTGCCAATGGATGAGATCAATCTGCATTTCACAGGGGACATACATGCGGTGACCACGGCCCATAATCTGCTTTCCGCCATGATCGACGCGCATGTCCACTTCAACAATGAGACCGAATTGCTCCCCGGTTCGATCTATTGGCCTAGAGTCATGGATATGAACGACCGATCTCTTCGCGAGATCATCGTGGGACTCGGCGGTTCGGGAAATGGCATACCGAGGGAAGATTCCTTCAGAATCACGGCCGCTTCGGAAGTGATGGCCATCCTTTGTTTGTCCAAAAACCTCCAGGATTTGAAAGAACGGTTAGGAAATATCACCATCGGCAGGAGTAAAGCCAAGCGTTTCGTGCAAGCGAAGGAATTATCCGCTCAGGGCGCGATGGCCGCGTTGTTGAAACAAGCTTTGAATCCGAACCTCGTCCAAACGACTGACGGATCCCCCGCAATCATTCACGGGGGTCCCTTCGCCAATATCGCGCATGGGACCAACAGCATCGTGGCCACCAACACTTCGCTCAATTTAGGCGATTACGCGGTCGTCGAATCCGGATTCGCCGCTGACTTAGGGGGAGAAAAGTTTCTGGACTTCGTCACGAAGGTCGGGGATTATTGGCCGGACGCTGTCGTCCTGGTGGCGTCAACGAGAGCGCTGAAGCTTCACGGCGGGGCTTCAAAAAAGGAGTTGGACCAGGAAGACTTGCCCGCCGTCAAAAAAGGAATAGAGAACTTGAAGGCGCACCTGTCAAATCTACAGAAGTTCCGCGTGCCGGTAGTCATCGCGTTGAACCGGTTTTACAAAGATCATCCCAACGAAATCGACTGGGTGATGGAAGAATGCGCGAAAATGGGCGCTGAAATCGCTTTGAGCGAGGTATACGAGAAGGGAGCCGAAGGCGGTTTATCCCTGGCGCAAAAGGTGATCGCGCAAGCCGAAAAAACGCCGAACCCGCAACGCATCTACTACTGGAATGAACCGATCAAAACGAAGATAGAAAGAGTTGCCAAAGAGATCTACCACGCCGGAAAGATCAACTATACCTTGGATGCGGAGAAAAAAATCAGGCTTTATTCGAAAGCGTTCGAGTCATTACCGATTATTATCGCCAAGACCCAGTATTCGATCTCGGATGACCCTGAAAAACTCAATGCTCCGTCCGGTTACGAGTTTACGGTAAAAGATCTATCGTTGTCGACGGGCGCCGGCTTTATCGTCGTTTACGCTGGGGACATTATGGTGATGCCAGGACTGCCCGCCCAGCCATCCGCGATGAAGATCGACGTGGATGAGAGCGGAGAGATCGCCGGATTGTTTTAATCTTAGGCGATACGCTCCGATTCAGCTTCGACAACGCCAGGCGCCGCAACCGCGATCATGGTGATATCGTCGGCTTGTGAGGCTTTGCCGACGAAAGACCGCAGATCCTTCAACACATGATCGCAAACAGTCCTCGCAGCCAACCTTGGCGCATTCGGCATGGCGCGCAAAGCGCTTTCTAAACGGATGGGCTTATAGAAGTCCTCTCGGGAATCCGTTGCTTCGGTTACGCCATCCGTATAGGCGAACAAAATGTCACCCGGTTCCAAACGGAGAGAAGCGGATTCATAAGCGACGTTTTCTATGACCCCTAATGCCGGAGATTTTGCGGTTGGAAGCGGGCGGATTGTTCCGGTTGACTGGATAACATAAGGAGAGGGATGGCCAGCGTTGGTATAGGTTACCTCTCCTGTTGGAATGTGCAGTATCCCCATAAACAGCGTGATAAACATCGCCATTTCGTTATCACGGCAAAGCTCCTCGTTCACTCCCGACAGTATCTCTCCGGTAGTTTTCCCGATCTTGTAATGACCGCGAATCAACGTTCGAGCGACCGCCATAAATAGAGAAGCGGGAATTCCCTTCCCCGCCGCATCCCCAATGATAAACGCGAAACGGTCTTCATCGAGGTATAGCCAATCGTAGACATCTCCTCCGACTTCCAGCGCCGGCTGGATCAAGGCAAAAGCGTCGATGTTACAGTCGTGAGAACCCGGCCTCGTCGGAAGTGTCTCCGGGATCATGCTCATCTGGATATGGCGCGCGATCTCCAGCTCTCCTTCCAGCCGTTCCCGATTCGCCAGATTATCCCTTTCTTTTTTCAAATTAAAGAATATGAATCCGAAAACACCGATTCCCAGCGCATTCGTGAGCACCATGGGAACGATCACGATCGATACGATCTCAAGGGCTTTGTCGAAAGGTTTCGCCAGAAGCAGGGTTATCCCCATATGGATAAATTCCATCCCAGTGGCTAATAACATCGCCCAAAAGACGGGTAAAAACCGTTTTTTCATCGCGAGGTAGACCATCCCGCCCAACAAACCCGCGATGACCGTCGAAACCCCGCACGGCAAGGCAGTGAACCCGCCAAGCGACAGGCGATGAATCCCCCCTATCAGCCCGGCGCCTAACCCGACGGCCGGCCCCGCCAACAACCCCGCGATTAAAGGCCCCAAATCGCGGACGTTGCTATATGCCTCTCCGATCTTGACGCCTCCGATCGTCCCGTAAATCGAGAATAATCCGAAGATCATAATGTAGATAACCCGATACTTAAACGAGGACTTCCCTTCAAAGATCGCCGAGGAAATGCCGGTATGAAAAACACCGTACGCCGCGACCATAACGATCGCGAGTGTACGCGTCAAATCGATGATCGATTCCGCCACCCTTTCACCTCACGGGAACGGGCGGCTTCGTATGCCGCCCGGTAAAGATCGATGCCTATTGGCCAAAAATGCTCTCGCCACCAGCAAAGAAACGAATCACGCGTAAAGTTTCGTATATTTGCCTTTTAAATATTCGAGATAGTAAGCGGGGTTCAACCTTTCCCCTGTCACCTGTTCGCACAGCGCCATCGGATCTTTTAACGCTCCGGCGGAATGAATCTTTCGGTTCAACCAATCCAATATCGCGGAGAACTCCCCGCGCCGGGTACGCTCTTTGATATCCGGAATCTCGGCGTTCATTTGG
>JAAYCF010000229.1 GCA_012744415.1 Thermotogaceae bacterium | reverse complement strand
ATAATAAACAATAACGCCGGAAGGATATAGGGATATCCTTTTCTTCTGATTTTAGATTCCATAAACGCTCCTCACCGGGATTTTTTTTACGGCGCCCTATAAAAAAGCGCCTCTAAAGAAGAGGCGCTAAAAAAGAGGGATTAATAGTAAAAGTTTTCTCTCATCAATCGGTCTACTTCCTTTACCGCGTCATTGAGCGCTTTCTCGGCTGTTTTTGTTCCGGCAAGGAATTCTGAAACCGCCGGGGCGATGATGGCACCCACGATGCTGCTCCCTTCTGGAATCAATGGGACAATCGGGGTTGGTATACAATTTTCCATCGCTTTGCTGAAATCGCCGATCCAGGGGTAAACGGAAAGAAGGTCCGGACTGTTTAAGGCAGAAAATCGCGCCGGGATGTTACCGGTCGGCGCGGCTTCCACTTCATTTTTTGTTTCCGTCACATAAACCAACCATTCTAAAGCCGCTTTCTTGTCGGGCGCCGCCTGGCTCACGGAGAATCCCCAAGAGATGTACAACATCGGCAAGTTTTCGCCCAATCGGTTTTCGGGGCGTGGAAATCCAGTGAAAGAGCCTTTTCCAACGATTTTCGACCGATTCGCATCATTAACATAGAACATACCAGTCGTCCAAACTTCCGCCATCGCGCTTCGTCCACTGATAAACTCATTGAGCGCTTCTTGAAAATCATAGTTCCGCGCCGCTGGATTCGCAAAATTGAACATAAAGGCGACATCTTCAAGCGCTTTCATACCCGCTTCGGAATTGAATATCGGACGCATGTTGATGTCCAAAAGCGCTCCTCCGTTTGCCCATAACCGCTGCATGAAATGCGTCGCCAGGAAGATACTGCGTCGGCCCATCAACGTCACGCCATAGAGTTCCGGAGGGCGGTGGAAAAATTCCGCCACATCGCGGTACTGTTCAAGCGTAACGGGAGGCTGAAGCTCATAACCATACGCTTTCAGAAAGTTCGCCTTTTCTGTGGGGTCGTCGAACAAGTCCTTTCTGTAAATAATCCCGCCCAATTCGTTCATATACGGAATCACATAGGTCTTCCCATTCAGTTTCGAGTTGCGAATCCCTGGGATGTCTTTTTCGTTGAGCGCTTCATATCCCGGAATATCGCTAATCGGGTATATATACCCCGCGGTAGCTAACGCGGGATACCATAATAAGGAGATATAAGGAACATCAATGTCAACTCTACCGGAAGTATATCCTAACATCAATTGATCGAGGTAATTCGCATACGGGAATTGTTGAATTCCAACCTGCACTCCTTTTTCAGCGGTAAATCCGGCCATTCTGGTCTTCCAGGCATCCGTATGGATACCCACTTCACTGGACAGTCTTAATTCTGTGGCGAATAAAAAAACGGTCAAGGTCAGTAACAGAAAAACGATCCAAGTTTTCTTCATGCTTAATCCTCCTTTTTATGATGGTTCCACCAAATGCTCGTTATAGAGCGAACCAATCGCTTCAAAGGTGATGGTTATCGCGCGATCCACACCTTCCTCAATGATGCTTCGTCTTGGGTTTTCCACAGATAGATCCATTTTTCGACCCTGAGACTGTTTGAATCGGTTGGCGAAGCAAACCCCTATGAATCCTGATTTAATGCCCCGCAACGTTGAAACAACAAACAAAGCGGAGGACTCCATCTCCATCGTCACCACTCTTCGACGGCTCCAATTTTGGAAATAATCGGGATCTCTTTTATAAAAACAGGAATGTGTCCAGTTAATGCCCGTAACAATGGGGTATCCTTGCTTTTTCGCGCTGGATGCCAACGCATGAAAGACATCAGGAGAAGGGACGGCCGGGTAATTGTCCGGAACGTAGTAGGAGGAAGCCCCGTCATCGCGAATACAGCCGTAAGGAACCACGATATCGCCCTCTCGAACGCTTTCCTGAAGCCCGGCGACACTTCCGATGCGGATCAGGACTTTAGCCCCGATATTTATCAGTTCTTCATACACGATGCTGGCCGAAGGCCCTCCCATACCGGTTGAGGTCACCGATACCGGATAAGTGTGGTACTCCCCCGTGTAAGTGATCAGTCCGCGATTTTCGGCGACTCTTTTTGGTTTGTCCATCTTTCGGATGATTTTTTCGACGCGTCCCTGATCCCCGGGCACGATCACGACGGGGGCGATATCCCCTGGCCCGCATTCAATATGATATTGAACCGTATTTTCTAAGCCGGTGGCTT
>JAAYCF010000228.1 GCA_012744415.1 Thermotogaceae bacterium | reverse complement strand
GGGTTCCAAGAGGCCATGAAGAGGGCGCCTCTGGCGGAGAACTGGGTAATGGTCAGCTTTTTGTCCACGGTTTTCGCCGTCACAACGGACCATTCATTCAAACCGTCTCCGAGACCGTAAGCGAAGCGCTGCGCAAATCGCGCTTTGTTCGCCACGAAAAAGTCGGTTTGGTTTGCCACATAGATACGCACGGCTTCTCTGAGCCCTTCGCGGAGTCCGGTTAACGCATAATCCCAGTACTCGTCCTCCGTCATGAAGTTTCCAGTGAAAGCCTTTAGCGTTACGTCGTCGATCAAAGCGTTTTGGTAGTTCCAGTTGGACGGTTCCGCGCCACCGGGCATGTAACCGTACCAGGGGGCGTACATCTGCGCCACGATGTGTTCCCAGAAGGCTCGGGTCGCGCCCGCGCCCCATCCTTCGGTGTAAAGGTGCCATGTGTTGCCACCTTCGATAGCGGCTTTCGGGTCAGAGTAGTATGCAATGGTCGAAGCTTTCACACGATCCCACAGCAGTCGGTTAACCGTGATGCCGGTTTTTTCGAACTGATCCGCGAAGTAGTTCCCTAAGCGCAATCGACCGTTGGGGTCGTCGACACGGATCATGAAATTGAGGGTGACAGGTTGGCCGTCGAACATCCACTTTCCGCCTTCTTTAACCAGTCTGCCTTTATTGGCAGGAAGGGCGGCTGCAGCTTGCATCGCGGCTTCGATATCTTTCAACGCTTGGGCTTCGTTTCCTTCGGCGGTAAAGCCGTACTCATCCGCCAACAGGTTGTACTTGTAGGTCCCCGGTTGCCCTTGGGTGGCCATCGTGTAGGCGGGCAGCCCGGCGCCGGCGAGAATTTCGTCGACTGCGTACTGACGATTCATTAGGAAGTTGATTGCGAAACGCACTTCACGGATCGCGAAGGGGTTGAAGAATTCCACGCCACCGATATCGGCGATATAAGGCGCTTCATTCGGGTAGGGATTCAACAAGAAAGACCAGCTTCCGGACGGAACTTCGTAGGTTTCAAGTTTGGCTCTGGTTTCCGCTGGCAACGCCAAAAATTCACTGCCATATAATCCCCAATAGAAGATGTCGGTAAGACCCTCGGCCGTATCCTTTGCACCGATTTCGGTATTGGTCCTCGAATTGACGTATATCTTGTCGACATAAGGACCCGGCACTCCCGGGGCGGTGGTGACCACAGGACCGGCTAACAGGAAGGATGCGACTAAGCTGAGAAGTAAAGCCACTAACAGTACTTTTTTCTGCATTCAAACTCCTCCTTTCAAATTGTCGGTATACCAAACCGTATACCTTTTCTACTTTCTGTCACTCGCGCATTGCAAAGTATACCACGAAAAAACGCTTTATGCAATCTTACGAATACGTGAACAAGTCAATGATTGGTTCTTATTTTCATAACGCTAATGATACGGACTCCGTATAATTATCGAGGCGCGCGTAAGCGTCTCCCGCGTCCCATTCACCAATTCTTCTTCCCTCTGGCAACCGTTAATCCGTTGAGAATATCCTTCGCTTCCTGAACCAAAAAAGGCTCGTCCGCGGGGATCCAAACGGCGCCCTGAACGTTCTTCGAAGGGACGAGCGCGGGATCTCGCACCACTATATACGAGATACCCGGCTTCACCGTTGTATCGGCATCGCGAATCACCTGTATTTCCGTCGAAAAAGGCGGTTTTTTAACTAAGACGACCGCCATCAGCAACAGGTTTTTTCGGATCTCTTCTTGTTTTTGAAGAGTTAGCGGATAATTCCAAATGAAGGTGTGGACGATCGCTGAGGGATGAATATCAGCCGGGTCTAAAAGGATGGGGATCCACTTGTTTTTATTCAGGAATTCTTCCAAAGAGGCATCGTTTAAAAGAGTCTGTGAACGACACAACAGTCCGAGGTAGGCGCTACGGGAGACTAACCCTTTCAATACGTCCAGATCGTAACCTTGCTCTAGATCGACGATCGGGAAGATACCCCCACTTAGGAGCCCTTTGGCGATAGATTTCAATGCTTCGGCGGTTAAATAGGGAGAGACGGAAAGATAGCGTCCATCTCCGACGGAGGTTTTTGAGGCCGTTTTAGCCCTCCCGACGATCGCTCCGCTCACCCCCAGCGCTTTCGCTTTGGCGGCTAAGGCATACCCGTATTCTTCCAGCAAAGAAAGATAGCCCACGGAACCTAAAGAAAAGAAGGTTAAACCCTCTAAGACTTCCTGAGGCTCTATCGAAAGGATTTTATAAGAAGGATCCCTTTGAATCTCTATCGTTACATAAGCGCCCGTTTCACTCGGGAGAAAGATCAGGAAAAGCGTGAACCAAAGCCCAATAAGCTCCTTCACGGTTATTATCCGGAGCGATCCAGGCCGCGCGTTCCTTGAGGATACTCTGCGCATTACCCATGGCAATCGGATACCCTACCACCTCAAACCCGAAAGAGTCGTTTTCACTATCCCCTAGCATGACTGTCTTTTCGAGCGAAAAGTTCAATTTTAAGCCGATTTCACGAATCGCTTCGCCTTTGTTCGTCCCTCCAGGCATAAAGTCCAGATAGGTCGCGAAGGACTTAAAGACGCTCGTTCCCGCGATTTTCCCGACCACCGCCTTCTGTAACCGATCAATACGATCCGGAATGTCGATCGCCAGGATTTTTACGGGCTCAACGCGCGTTTCTTCGGCTAAACGCTCCAAGTCCTCCTGAACGGAGACCGCCACGCCGGAATGCAGGGCGTAATGCTCTGCCCATTTGGCGGGCGGAGAGGAGAAGATGCGTTCATCCCAGTAGTATTGCCGATAGCTGCCTGCCTTCTTCAGGGTGTACAGGATCTCCAAAGATTTTTCGAAAGGCAATCGGCGAGAGTAGAAGGGATCCTTTTCACCCGCCAGATGGATTTGGGCGCCGTTATAGGAGATCATATGGAAGGGTCGATCGAAATGCCGTTCCGCCCAGCGCCGCATCGACAGATACATCCTTCCCGAACAGAGAACAACGGTCACACCGTTTTCGCTAAGGGTTTGTATCGCCGATCTGGTCCGATCGGAAAAGCGCATCCCGTCGTCTATCAGGGTGCCGTCAATGTCCAGTATTGCCGCTTCGAATGTGGGGATCAGCTCCGATCCCCCCAAACGCTCGTCAAATATCCTATCGTATCGGAGTTCGAGGGCTTCGAAAAGGCCTTGAATTGTTCGGCCAATCCCGTCGCGTCTAAACGATACCGCCGATAGAGGGATTCGTTCGCCCCGTGTTCGATAAAAGAATCCGGGAGGCCGATGTTGAGGAACTTTTCGATCTTGTTGCCGTGCCGCTGCATCAATTGCAGCGTTAAGTACTGTCCGAATCCTCCCACGGTATTCCCTTCTTCAAGAGTAATAACCTGTTTCGTATGCGGAGAAGAAAAACAGAGATCAATCATATTCCAATCCAACGGTTTCACGCGCGCAGCGTCGATCAGGCGGTAGGGAGATCCCAACGCGGACAACGCCGAAACCGCTGTCTGCGTGATCGTGCCCGTAGAAAAGACCAAGGTCTCGCGCCCCTCCCCCTCCGAGGCGGAACCAGGGTGCTGCGCGAGTGTCCGCCATCTCAGAGCATCCGCGTTTTCAGGTTCTTCGATCCATTTTCGCACTTGGTCTTCCGATAGCTCTTCGCTTTTTTTGGGATATCGGATGAAGACCGGACCCTCTGACGGCCAACGGCCGATCACGGTTTGTTTTAAAGTCGATACGAGTTCACGGATATTCCGGGGGTTATATATCGTCGCGCCTGGCAAGGTTAGTAGAAAACCTAAATCGAAAACCCCGTGGTGGGTGGGGCCGTCGTCGCCGACTAACCCCGCGCGGTCCACGCAGAAGAGGACCGGGGTTTTTTGGAGCGCAATATCGTGGACCAGCGCGTCATAGGCCCGCTGCAAAAAGGTCGAATAAACGGCATAGACCGGGTGCCAATCTTTCAACGCAAAGACGCCTGCGAACAAGGTCGAGAACGATTCGGTGATCCCAAGATCGAAAAAACGTTCTGGATATCGTTCTCGGAAGG
>JAAYCF010000020.1 GCA_012744415.1 Thermotogaceae bacterium | reverse complement strand
GGATAAAGGCTTGATCAATCTAAAGCTTTAGACAAGCGAAGGAACTGCTGGATAAGCGGGCCCGCCGCAACAGCAAAGATGATCGTTCCGATCCCGATCGGTCCTTTGAACAGAAAGGCAAGCAACAACGCGAAGATGTCGATGATGATCCTTGACAGCCGGATACTGATCTTCAATTTGATTGAAAGACCGAGCATCACACTTTCCCTTGGCCCTGCTTGCTTCGAAAAAATCGAGAGATAGAAGCTGATGCCGAAACAATAAAGGACCAAGCCCGCCGCATAGAGGAGTATGTTGACATAAAAGGCTTTGCCAACCGGTATCACGTTCATAAACAGATCCATAAACCATCCGATAAAAAACATGTTTAGCACGGTGATTACGGAAGGTCTAAATCTCAATCCCCAGGCAACAAAGATCAGTATCAAACTAATGATTTGCGTCATATGGCCAACGGATAACCCGGTCATGCCAGAAAGCCCCACTTCAAGGGCCCCCCAGGGGCCCATTCCCAAAGCGCTTTTCAGCATCAGCACTAGGCCGCAGGCCGCTATGGAGAAGCCGAGGATAACCAGCAACAACCTTAGAGCGAGCGGAAAAAACGCATTCTTCAACGCAGTGTTAAGCCTCCATCAGACAGAATAACCTGTCCGGTAATCCAATCGGATTCTTCGGAAGCGAGAAAGAGGAGCAACCCCGTATGATCTTCAGGATGGCCGATTCGACCGAGCGGAGTATTCTCTTCAATTCGCTTAAGGATCTCCGGATGAGTCGCATAAAAGGGAGAGGAGAAGGGAACCGTCTCCGTAGGCCCCGGGGCGACGACATTCACCTGGATATTAAACTCCGCGAGTTCTAAGGCCATAACCTTTGAGGCCGCAATAACCGCCGCTTTTGCGGCGCAGTGCGCAAGATGTTCCTTTTCCGGACGTACCCCCCCGATCGACGCCAGGTTGATAATCTTCCCCTTTTTCGCCTTCGCCATCTTTCTTACGATTACCTTCGAAACGAGCAATAGCAGACGCACATTCGTGTGCATTTGTTTATCGAACTCCTCTATCGGTAAGGACAAAAATGGTGCCCTGGATATGTAGGCCGGGCAGTTGATTAAAATATCGGGAACGGACATCTGCGTATCAACCCAATCTGATAAGGCTTCCGCATCGCTCTCGGTATCGATCGATTGCGCCAAATACCGGCACCGATTGGGATCCGGCAATGTTTTGGCGAAAGCTTGCAACTTTTCTTCATTGCGGTCGATCAGAAAAACCGAAGCGCCGTTTTCATAAAAACATCGAGCCACCGAAGTGCCGATGCGGCCGCCTCCTCCGAAAACGATCGCATTCTTTCCTTTTAACCGTTCGAACCCCACTGCCTTTTCCCCCTTTCTTCGGTTTCATACAGTCCTTTAACCGTTTCGCACGCGGCTTTGATCGCGTTAGCGTTCGATGGAGGTATCTCGGGGCGGATATTCCGGAGCAAGTTCGAGGCCACTGTACAAATCGCCCCGGCTTGGATATGCAGCAATGACGACAAAACGAACAGCGTGGCCGCTTCCATATCCAACTGCAGGGCGCCCGAGTTTTTCCAGAGACCCAAGTCCTTTTCGATCATCGAAGGGAATCCTTCTTCGACGAGATGGGTTTTCGTCGCATAGAAAGAATCGAGGGAAAGACCCATCCCGAAATGAACGGGGACGCCCGCCTTTTTAGCCTTTTCTTCCAACAGCAACGCCGTTCGAAAATCGGAAATCGCAGGGAAATTGACCGGGACAAACAGGTCAGCAGTTCCGGAATAGCGAATGCATCCGTTTAATACGACCAAATCTCCAGGCAAGACGTTTTCACCGATCCCTCCCGAGGTGCCGATACGGATAATCCGCCGAACCCCGTACCGCTTCAATTCCACAACTGCGATCTCGACAGAAGGGCCACCCATTCCGCTGGAGCAAGCGGCGACTTTTGTTCCTTTGTACTCTCCGACGATGGTGATGTACCCGCGGTGATTCCCGACCTGCCGCACATTTTGAAGAAAGGCGGCGATCTCTTCGATTCTACCTGGATCCCCCGGTAATAAGACCGTTTCCGGCAGTGTGTCAATACTGAGCTGTAAATGGTTTTTCGCTGTGGTCATCCGTCTCACTCTCCCCTTATCTATCCTTTGAGTCCGGTACCGGAAATTCCCCGGACGAAGTACTTCTGTAAAAACAGAAACAAAAAAATCGGTGGCATACTCCCCGCGATTGCCGAACTGAACAAGTTTGCCCAACTGGTGTCTTCCGTTGCCCGGTGCGAAGCGATCGCCACCTGCACCACTTCAAATCGGCTCGAATGCGTTGCGATCAAAGGCCAGAACAAAGAATTCCACTGGAACATAAAGACCATGACGATCACGGTCACGATCGCCGGGATACTGAGCGGAAGGATTATTTTCCGATAGATTCTTGTCCAAGACGCGCCGTCGATTCTTGCGGCTTCAAGGATCTCCGTGGGGACTTCGGAAAAAAATTGTCGAAATAGAAAGATCGCCAACCCGTTTCCGGCGGCCGGCAAGATGAGCGCGAAGTAAGTATTGTCGATTTTTAGTCGTCTGATCAAAACAAAAAGCGGAATGACGATCGATTCGAAGGGAACCATAAAGGTTATCAGAACGATGATGAAAAAAAGATTCTTCCCTCTAAACGTAAACTTCGCCAGTCCGAACCCGGCCATCGAACAAATGAGGACACTGATTACGATCGTTGAACCGGCCACCAGGAGGCTGTTGAATAAAGCCCTCCCGAACTGCAGATGCTCAAAGATGTGAATGAAGTTATCGAAGGTGATCGAAACGGGAAAAAACGTCTGCAGCGTCAGCGGATTAGCGTAGGTGTAGAGCGGCCCAGAAGGCCGCAGCGCGGATGCGATAATCCAGAGGATCGGGAGGATGAAAAACATGCTGATAGCGGCTAAAATGGCAAACTCGGCAGTTAACGCAAATGTTTTCTTATAGCTTTTCATATTCGCTCCTCTTAGTATTCGAAACCGGCCTTCGTCCACTTTAGCTCGAAAAGGCTAAAAACCAGGATGATCCCAAGGAGTATCGTTGTGATCGCGCTGGCGCGCCCCATATCCAGATTGACGAAAGCGCTCTTATAGGATTCATACATCAGAAGGTTTGTCGAACCGCGTGGTCCGCCTTTTGTAATGATATAGACCGGCGCGAAGGTTAAAAAATTGAACGCAGTATTTGCCACCAAAACGAAGGAAAAGGTTCGAGACAACAGCGGCAACGTGATCTTCCACGTTTTTTTCCATGCTGAAGCGCCATCGATATCGGCCGCTTGATAAAGGGTGTCCGGAATATTTTGGAGCCCGGCGATAAAATACATCATCCAATACCCGGCGCTCCGCCATACATTGAGGAACACAAGGCAACCTAAGGCTTGCGCGGTGGAAGCGAAAAACGGTTGAGCGGGAAGTCCGAACAACGTTAAAAAGCTGTTCGCCAAACCATAATAAGGGTCGAGCACGACAGACCAGATCACCGACACAACCGCGAAGGAGATTGCGGTAGGCAGAAAAAACACGGTCCTGAAAAATTTCGTGAAGAAGTGATTTTCATTGAGCAACAACGCCATCGCGAGCGCGACGATAATAATCACCGGATTAACGATAAGAGAATAGAATAGTGTGATCCAAAACGAATCCCAGAACGCCGGATCATCGAAGAAGAGATAGACGTAATTTTCGAATCCGACGAAATAAGACCGTCCGGAGTAGGTCGTCTGCCTCAGACTTTCCAAAACCGAAACCCCTATCGGAACGATTTTAAAAAGCCCCAAAAACACGAAGGCGGGAAGAATAAAAAACCATCCGGCTTTATTGCTGCGAAACATACCATACCCCCGAATCCCTTTTCGGGCAATTTGTTCGGTAAACACGCGCGATTCGGTCCGCCGGCCTTCTATACAAAAATCGGAACTGACTCCGATAAGAAAGGGCGAAACGTTATCGCCCTTTCAAGAAGGAAAAACAGGCTTCGTCCGAAAAAACACTTCGAAAAGCGAGATCTACTTGTACTTGCTAAGCTCCCGATCGATTTTTTTCGCCGCGTCTTCGAGGGTTTTTTTCGGTTCCGCGCCATAATGAATCGCGTTGAAAGCTTCCCTTAAGATCAGCTCATATTGCGAATAACCCGGTGTCAACGGTCGCGTCACGGCCGTCGTCTGCATCTCTTGCAGAAACATCTGCCACATCGGATGCTGGAAAACCTCGGGCAGGGCGTCGTAGACATCGGGTCTTGCCGGAGCGACGCCATTCGCTTTATACCATTGAATCACCGCTTCTTTTCCAGTGATATATTTCACAAACTTCAAAGCGAGCTCTTGTTTCTGCGTTTTTGAGTTGATGCCGACATGCCAGCTCCCGGTCGGGGTTACCGCTGTGCCTCCGGCGAATATAGGGAAGGGTGACAACCCGAAACGGATCGCGGGGTATTTGAGCATTCTGACAATATTCCATTCGTTCCCCAACAGCATCGCCGCTTTTCCGGTTCCAAAATACTCTCGAGCGATCGCGGAGTCATTGACCCCTTGAGGGGACACTTTCCACTCGTTAAAAAGCCTCCAATAAAAGGTCGCGGCTTCAACAAACTTCGGAGAAGTGATATACCCGGTCGCGGAGAGTCCGTCAGGAGACAAAACTTCTGCGCCTAAAGACTGGGCGAGCGGGAACAAGAGATACGGACGGTCGATCTGCTCTATGACAAGCCCCCAAATATCGGGACGGCCGTCGTTATCGGTATCGATGGTTAATTTTTTAGCCAACTCGGCGACTTCATCCCAGGTCATCCTTGCCTCGAGACTTTCCTCGGGCAAAGGTACGCCATATTTTTCAAAGATTTCCTTGTTAAAAAATAACCCGGCTGAGGAAGTGCCATAAGGTACGGAATAAAACTGGCCTCGATAGCTGCCAGCAGCGATCGATGAAGAAAACCACGACGCCTTCTCTCCTGCGGAAAAATGATCGTCTAACGGAAGAAGGAAACCCCTGGCGGCATACGAAGCGGTATTGGGACCGTCAACTATGTATACGTCCGGCGTCCCGTCACCGGACGACAACCTGACTTCTATCGTCTGGAACAACTGCCCGAAAGGAACGAGCTGAATGTCAACCTCGATACCCGGGTTCTGCTTCTTGAATTCGTCGATCAAAGGCAACACCTGGTCTTTCGGCCACCCCATCCATAACACCTCAAGAGAAGCGGCCGACAATAACGTTGTCAACAATAATAACCCCAACAAGAACGCTTTTCTCAACAGAAACACCTCCTATTTTTCGATCGGCATTTGAACCCCGCCACTTGCTATCGTTTTCGTATCAGTCTAAACGTAAATTTCCCGGAGGGAAAATAACTCTTGGAGTAAAGGATTTTATTGTTGTCTCTGTCAAAATGAATCTGCGAAAGCAAGAGGACGGCTTCCCCTTCGGCTATCTGCAACTTGGAAGAGATATTCTGATCCGAAACCATCGGGATGATTTCCGCTTCGGCGTAAAAAATCTCTATATCGTGGTCTTTTTTCAATCCTTCGAAGAGAGAGTATTGGAGGTTTTCGGGCTTTACCGGGTTCTTGAACACGGATTCGGGGATAGAATCGACGCATAGCGCAACGGGAACCTCGGAAGCCAATTTGATCGTCGTCAGATTGTACACGATACTTCCGGGGGGTAGGTTCAAAAGGCTTGCGAGCGCGGGATCCGCTACCGAGGCATTAAAGGAGATTAAACGGCTTTGGGCTTCATACCCGTTGGCTTTCACAAAGTCCATCACGCCGGTCAACCTCTCGATCCCTCCACGAATGATCGGAGTCAGGCTTGTGACGAAAGTGCCGATACCCTGCTTTTTAACCAACAACCCTTCCCGTTCGAGGTTGCCGATCGCTTCACGTAAAGAACTGCGGCTAATCCCCATCTCCTGAGCCAATTCGGTCTCGGAAGGCAGTCGTTCGCCTTGCTCGAGCATTCCGGAAAGAATCATCTCTCTCAGTTCCGTATATGCTTCGTAGATGACCGTATTGCGCTTTCCATCGATTTTTTTAATCGAATCCAACCGGAAATCACCTCTATCCATGCGGGTTGTCGGACGTCTGACATTTGGATTATACCGTTTCTCTCGCGCAGAGTCAACCCGCGCATTCCGTTGAAACCGTCGTATTTCTTTTGTGTGGACGCGATAATGGCTTTTAACCGCCGAATAACCGAACATTCAAGGTGAATGAGGTTTCCGAGGATAATCGGATCGAAGGAGTTACTACAGGAAAAAGTGTGCGGAATGCGCTGTAGAGGAGCGCTGAGAACGGGAAATGCGATCGGTATGGCGGTTTCCTAAGCGGGCGGGGTGAATGATTATTGGAGAGGTTCGTATTTTCCGGAACGGCCGCCTCTCCGTTTAGCCGGAATAGGGATCGCTCCTCCCCGGTATTCGCCAAAATCGAAACCGTTATCGGTGAACAATTAGCCTGGCGGTCGCGTGGTATAATTATCCGACGATCAACGATCGCGGCTTTTTCACCGATGGGGTATCGAAAATCGAAATACTTCTTGTTCAGACCGCAAAAGGTCGTTGACCAACGCGTCGCGTCAATCGGCGCCAAGTAACCCTATCAACCG
>JAAYCF010000227.1 GCA_012744415.1 Thermotogaceae bacterium | reverse complement strand
GGTATGGCCGCAAATAACAATCCTGTTTTCGCCGAACAGTTGAAAACCTTCAGACCGGCGGGTTATTGCTTTAACGGTCCGTTGACGGAGATACCGGAAGCCGTTCGGCGATTCGAGTCAGTTGAATCGATGTTGGATGCGGTGAGACCTGATTTTTCGGTGATCGCTTCTTCGGGAGGGATCTCTCTTTCTTATGCCCTGAAGGCGGCAGAAACCTCGCGACGGATCTGTTTGGCTAATAAGGAGTCTGTTGTGCTGGGCGGGCGACTTATACCGGAGAGGGTCAAAGTTTTGGGTAAGGAACTGATACCGGTTGACAGCGAACATAGCGGGTTATTTCAGCTTTTACTCGGAACCGATCCATCGGAAATACAGATGGCCTATATCACCGCTTCGGGAGGCGCGCTGCGTGATTGGGACGCGTCTAAGAAGGAGGACGCGACCGTGGAGCAAGTTTTGCGACATCCCAACTGGAAGATGGGAGCGAAGATTACGGTCGACTCCGCAACCCTTATGAATAAAGCGCTCGAGATGATCGAAGCGAAATTCCTTTTCGGTTTGCCTACGGAAAAGATCGGTGTCGCTTTTTGTCACAACAGCTTTATCCATGCGCTGATCGCGTATCGAGACGGCCATTATAAAATGCACGCGGGAATGCCGGACATGCGAATCCCGATCGCTTATGCGTTCACCTGTCCTGAACGAGTTTCGGCACCGGAAGGACACGATGTCATACGAGACGGTTACAACGGGCTCTTTGAGCCGATACTCCTGAAACCGGCCGATCCGGAAGCCCATCCGGCGTTGCGGTTGGCCCGAACGGTTCTTGAAGAGCCGAATGCTTTGAGAATCGCATTAAACGCCGCGAACGAAGCCGCTGTTCAGTTGTTTTTGGAAAAGAGAGTGTCTTTTGGGGAAGTGACGCGCATCGTTGAAAAAGCCGTTTCGTCTCAGGAGGCTTGGGAAATAGAAAGCCCATCGGAGATTCTGGAGTTTCACGAGGAGATTAAACGGCGTGTGCGCTGCGCTTATGTTTGAGATGAAACGCAAAAAGAAGGCGTAGAGTTACCGAAGAGAGAAATAGAACGATGACAAGAAACGGAAGTCATAAACGAATAAGAGGAGGGAGGCGTCACCGATGAAAGTCATTTTACTTCAAGAGGTTCAAAAAATAGGAAAGAAAGGAGAAGTAAAAACAGTTTCCGACGGCTATGCGAGGAATTTTCTCATTCCAAGAGGACTCGCGGAAGAAGCGACGGAGGGGACCCTCAAGCATTCCCAATCGATCCTGCAGATCCGCAAAGATCATCAGGACAAGCTGCAGCAGAAGAGTCAGGAGAAATTGGATCGCCTGATGAAGGAGTTCTTCACCATCTATGTCAAAGCCGGAGAAGGGAAGAAGCTGTACGGTTCGATTACCAACGCGGATATCGCCCAGGAATTAGAAAAAGCGCTTGAAGAACCCGTCGATAAACGCTGCATCTCATTATCCACCCCGATTAAAGAAATCGGAGTTTACGAGGTCGGCGTGAAATTTCCGGGTGGAGTCAAGGGAATGCTAAAGATCAAGATAGAGAAAACGCCATAAATTTAGAAAACGGAGGAATGTTTTGGAGATCATCGTGTTTTCTAAAGCCATGTATTCTACTTGGCTTTACTATGCGCCCGATCGGATTATGTTCGATTGCGGAGAAGGTGTCAGCACGTCTCTGACCAACAAGATCTATGCGGTTCAACGCATTTTTCTGTCCCACGGTCATGCCGATCATATTTCGGGTCTCTGGGGGTTTTTGAACACGCGCAACAGCGCGATGGGCGAACGCGAAAAGCCGCTCGAAATTTACTATCACAGCAGTTCTTCCAGGATCAGAAAGTACCTGGAATTCATCATGGAGTCCAGCAATCGGTTAAAGTACGAGATTCTCATTCGAGAAATCGACGAAGGTTTTAAACTGCCGCTCTTTCCGAAAGATGACGAACTGCCGGGAGAGGAAACCAGCGAACCGAGTCGGAAAAAGAGTCGCTACTTAGAGGTTTTTTCGACGAAACATATGGAAACGGAAATCACCTTGGGGTTTCATATCAAAGAAAAGCGAAAACGGTTGCGGGAACCCTATCGGTCAATGCCGCAATCGGAAATCCGTAAAGTAATTCAAAGCAAAGGCACCGAGGAGATTTCGGAGTTTTACGATCAAAACTTGTTCACTTATAGCGGCGATGGGCTGGTGATGCCCCTATCGCGTCTGGTGAACACCGACACGCTTTTTCACGAGTGTACCTTTCTCAATCTTGAAGATCGAAAAGGCGAAAACCACACGTCGTTGGAAGAGTTGTTAGAACCGATCCTTGAGGCCAAACCGAAGGAGCTTTACCTTTACCATATTTCCAGCCGGTATTCCGATTCTCTACGCGAGCGGATAGAAAAATTCGAACGCAGGATGGCGGAAAACGGCATCAAAGTGATCATTATTCCTCCGGGAAAAATTTGTTATTATTGAAAAAGTCTTGCGAAAACCGCGAGGCAAAGGAGTGCGCCAATGCAAAAAGATAAGAACGCCGTACTGGAATATATGAGGAAAAAAGAATATGAGCCCCTCCTCTTAAGGGACTTGTACCGCGTTTTCGGCGCTAACACAAAAAGCGAAAAAGCGGTTTTTCGCGCCTTCATCAAAGGTCTGGAGACCGAAGGCGCCCTTGAGAAGAACGAAACGAATCGCTACCGGATACCGAAGAATGAGGAAACATTAGCGGAATCGGAAAAGGGACCTGTCCAAGGGTTGACTGGTCTGTTGGATTTCAATCGGAACGGAAATATCGCCTTCTGCGCTGCCAGCGATGGGATTGAGTACGTCGTTTTTCCTGAAGATTCGAAATACGCCCTTCATCGCGATCTCGTGCAAATCAAACCGAGCGGGTTCTATAAAGACTGGCGCCGCGCGCAAGTCGTCAAGATTCTTCAGAGGAACCTGAAAGATGTCGTCGGCATTCTGGCGC
>JAAYCF010000226.1 GCA_012744415.1 Thermotogaceae bacterium | reverse complement strand
TGAAGATAAGAACGGAAAGCCTGGGCATCTCGTTTAAAACCGGTTGTATCAACATTGGCAAGGTTGTTGGAGGCGTTATCCACGATCGCCTGATCCACGAGCATTCCCATTGCGGCGGTATAGATCCCTCTGACCACGTTCTTCCCTCCGGATTCTTCGTCCCATCGCGACAAAACGAATATTGGGAACGCTTTTTTCCCCGCTCCCCGGTTCATTATTCGCCGAGAGGAATCGAAAATCCTACACGAACCCGGATCCGGATTTTACCTGACGATATTTTGCCTTATAGAGCCGATGAGGGCGCAAGAAGCATCAGCGTTTAGTCTGTGTCGCGGAAAAGGCGGAATCACGGACAGTAATAACGCAGAACGGATTTTCCTCGTTATACCGCAGCGCTGCTTCTGGCAACACCCCGTTAAGGCTTTTCCGAAAAGGATTTAACAACCGGCCAGCCGATTTGATCAAGGTAAGAAAAACCAAGCAAAGGGATGTTTTCCGGGTTCTCCTGAGATAGAGAATCCAGTTTTAAAACAGACCGGATCGCTTCCTGAAGATTCCGGTGAGAGACACCGCCGCCGCTCAACAGAATTTTGCTTTCGAAGAGTTCGGAGATTATCTCCGGGGACAGCGGTTGAACCACTGACTTGATAAGCTGAATGATCTCTTCCACATACTCGTTGAGATATTGCCCGGCTTCCTTTTTTTCCACCGTTATCGAAACAGGAAGTCCGGTTATTTTGCTTTTCCCGTTCAAGAGGATTGTGTCGGTCTCCTCCCGGGGGGTGAAAAATCGTTCCAACATTGACAAAGAACGTTCTCCGATATCGATCTCATATTTCTTTTTGAGCTCGCTCACGAGTGAGGCTTGTTTTTCTTCCAGAAGCCCTTTTTTTGCCTTCCCCGCGATAATCCTGCCGGAACTTAAAACTGAAATATCCACCTTTCCCGCTCCGATGTCGATGAGGAGGCGCGCTTTGTTTTCTCGAAAATCGATTTGATAGCCTCCGTAAATGGCATAGGCGTGGGGTAAAAGGTAAGCGCCCGTTATCCGGATCGAACGGGCAATGTTCATAAACGCCCGTTTTTCTACGGTATTGATGAAAGGCGAGACCGAAAAAACCAGTACCGGTTTTTTAAAAGGGCTTAATATCCCTTCTTTCCGGAGAAGGATCTCGAGCCAAGAAGCCAGCAACCCGTCGTAAAAAAGGCTTCCCTTCTGAACCGGTTGAGCGATAAAGGACATCGGCGAAAGCCCGAACGCATTTCCCGTTTTTCCGGAAAGCGCTTTGGCTTCATCCCCGTAAGCGATAATACGGTTGTTTTCGATCGCCAAATAAGCCGGGATATCGTATACGATCCCCTTGAGGGATGAAAAAACCCGTAGTTGAGAAGTGCCGCAATCGATGTAAACCAGTTCTTTCATCTATTCCTCCGTAATTCCTTCGGCGGTCAACCGATGGAGACACATAAACCCTTTGGAAATGACTGGCAGATCTTCTTTTTTAACCTTCTTGAAGAACTCCTGAACCAATTCGTTGAACCCGTCAGAGGCATCTTCGCAGATCTGTTTTCCCTTCGTTTTCAATGAAACGTCGATTACCCGCCGATCTACTTTGGAATGCTCCCGTTTAAGCAAATCCTGACGCTCCATATGGTCGATCAGGGCAGTCATATTGCTCTTCGTCGTATTGAGGAAACGGGAAAGCTGATTCATATTTTTGGGCCCTTTCAGAAACAGATACAGCAGAATAAACAGTTCGGAAGTTTTAAGACTTCTAATTTGAACGGCCGGTTTAAAATAATCGGCGAAATAGCTGACAATATCGAAGAGGCTTTCAAAAACGACGGGAGTCGCCAGCACATCATTGATCTCGTACGGATCCGTCATCTTATTCCTCCTTCAGAAAACGGTTAAAAAAACCCGCCTGATAGTGGGACGCAAAACGCTAACAAAAAACCGTCCGACACTTGATCAGAACGGTAGATGAGGCATTATAGCACAGAAAGTGAAAAAAAGAAAGACCCAAAAAGGGTCTTCTCCCAGAACCGAAAGGATGGTACTTGAACGCGCGAATGAGTGAGTTTGAACGTGTCACTCCGATCATATCAGGAACAGCCACCCTTCGTAAGTGATAAAAGTCAGATCATGGTCATATGACCTCTTCACGAAAAGTCGTGATATAATCGAGAACCGATAGGTTTCGAGCGTAAAGAATTTTAAATGATGCAGGAGGACCAAATATGAAAGAAATGACTAAACGATTTTTAATGGATGCTTTCGCGGGAGAGTCCCAGGCGCATATGAAATACGCGATATTCGCGGAAGAAGCAGCCAAGAAAGGCCTTCCGAGATTGGCAAACCTGTTTCGCGCCATCTCGAAAGCCGAGTACGTCCACGCAAAAAATCATTTCGTGGCGTTGGGTTACTTAGGCTCTATGGATCAAAACCTTCAGACGGGGATCGAGGGAGAAAGTTTCGAGGTCAACGAAATGTACCCGGTCTATCTGGAAACCGCCAAGCTGCAAGGGGAAAAAGAAGCGGTCCGGAGCAACCATTACGCCATCGAGGCGGAAAAGATACACGAAAAGATGTATGAAAAAGCGAAAGCCCTCGTCAGCGAAGGCAAAGATTATTCGGCGGCAAAGGTGTATATTTGCCCTGTCTGCGGCCACACGACTGAGGATGGTTTCCCTGACAAATGCCCGATCTGTGGCGTGCCGGGGAGCAAGTTCATCGCTTTTGAAGCCTAAAGGCGGGATGAATCGGATTGTTCGGAGACGCGCGCTGTCGCGTCTCTTTCATTAGGAGGGAGAATCGTGAGAAGAGGGATCCGGGAAATCGCAGGCCGGTTTTTTGTCTTCGGGGCTGGTGCAACAGGCGAGAAGGGGGCGATTCCGCCAGAATTTTTGGAATGGGCGCGGAAAGGTGTCTCGGGGATCGTTCTATTTAGTCGGAACCTGATCGAACCGCTTCAGGTATGGAACCTAACCCGTTTGGTCCGTGAGTTGTTTCCGTTTGAACCCTTCATTATGTCCGATGAAGAGGGCGGAGATATCAAGCGCTTGACGACAGGCGTGACGAGGGGGATCAATGCCATGGGTTTGGCCGCTACGGGAAACCCGGAGAATGGGCGTCGGATGACCCAAACCATTGGGGAGGAACTTCGCGCGGTGGGAATCAATACTGTCCTGAGCCCCGTGTTGGATGTCAACTGCGAATCAGGCAATCCGATCATCGGTTCAAGGGCTTTCTCAGATCAAGCCGAAAAGGTGATCGAATATGCAAAGCCCTACGCGCAAGGGTTTAAACAATCCGGCATCCTGACGGCCGGAAAGCACTTTCCCGGTCACGGAGCAGCCACGGTAGATTCCCATCTTGACCTTCCCGTCGTCGACCGATCCCGAGAAGAGATCGAAGAGCATCTCCGTCCGTTCGCCGCCTTAGTTCAAGAGGGATTGCTGGACATGATCATGAGCGCGCACATCCTTTACCCGAAGATAAGCGCGGAACCCGCCACCCTATCGAAAATCTTTATCACGGATATTATCCGGAACGAGATAGGGTTCGACGGGCTAACGATCACCGACTGTATGGAGATGAACGCGATGAAAGAAAAGTTCGGGGTTGAACAAGCTACCGTTCGTTCCTTCAATGCGGGGATGGATTTAATCTTGATCAGCCATACGCCTGAACTGCAAAGAAAAGCGATGGACGCTTTCGTTGACGCGGTTGAAACGGGAGAAATCCCGTATAAACGTGTACAGGAAAGCGTGGAACGCATCGAACGATCCAGAAGCCGCCTCACGGCGAATATCTCGCGCTTTGAACGGCCATTCTCTTTGAACCAGGTTGTGGACTTCTTTCACGGAAAGACCGACAAACTGGATATGAAGCTGGTGCGTGAAAGTATGGTTCTGCATCACGGGGAGATCCAACCGTACAAGAAGGAAGAGAGGCTCATCGTATTCGACTTTATGCCCTTCATCACCGGAATTGGGGAAGAAAACACGACAGCGGCCGATATGAAAACCGCTTTCGGAGAACGATTTTCACAGTTTGAATACTATACGTTGCCTTATTCAGAGTCGGCGGAAGCGATTTTGGATCGCGTAAGAGGGATACACGCCCGAATCATCCTCATCACCCGGACAAGGGGCCGATCGCCCGCTCGAAAGGTGCAAAGTCTATTGAACACCCTCTGCGATTGGTTCCCGGACAATCTTCACGTCAGCGGGAGAGATCCTTACGATATCTGTGTGATCGAACATTCAAAAGCAGCTTTGGCGACCTTCGGCCTTTCTCCTTATCAATTGAAAGGCTTGATCCAAGTTTTATCAGGCGATTGGATACCAAAGGGGCGTATGCCCGTCAGCCTATAGTGCAGGCTGTGGACTTCCTTTTCCCCTGAGGATAGAATCTCGCTCTCGTGTTGTAGGCTTACTTAGTGGTTTAGCGTGAGCGATCCCGGGTCGCTTAAGTCCGGATGGAAGCCTGGAAAAACAAAGCGAGCACGCTGATATTTACGATAAACGTGTTATAATTTTCCCTGAAAAAAGAGGGGGAGACATCTTCTGATGCGGGTATTTTTATTCGGTTACTACGGCTATGAAAATTTCGGGGACGAACTCTTGCTAAGGAGCGCGTTGAAGCTTCTAAAAGATCTTCCTATCGAACGTATCGATATGCTGTTCCCTCAAAAAGGCTCTCGGAAAGTATTCGGTTTAAAAATCAAGCAGATCCCGAGGAATTCGCTGTTCGGAATTCTTCACGCCCTCAAGGCATGCGACATCGTTATTGGAGGCGGCGGCGGGATCTTTCAAGACGAAACCAGCGGTAAAAGTTTTTCTTACTATGATTTTATCGTATCGACCGCTTTTCGATATAAAAAACCGGTTTATCTGCTCGGGCACGGTATCGGCGGTATCCGCAGCGAATTTCACTATCGCCGCCTTAGGAAAATATTGGCGCATCCTCTCTGTGCCGGATTCTTTCGGGATGCCATTTCGGCGCGTTACGCCTCTCATTTTTCAAACCGGCATTCAAGAGGATCCGATTTGGCCTATGGCGTGCTTTCCAATCGGGAGAAGATACGTGAAAATTCTCAAAAGATCGGTCTGATGCTCAAATACCCCGTCAATGCGATAGAAGAATTCATCGAGCCGTTAAAAATCGAGGGATTCAAAGCGATCGACCTGCTTGTTTCCTTTCCAAAAGAGGAGTTAAGACTGGCGGAACAGAACGCTTCCGTATTATCGAAGCACTTCGTCGTGCGTATTCCGCAAACGGCCGGAGGCCAATTGATAGACGATATCGCCTCGTGTTCGCTTGTCATCACCGAACGATTGCACGGAGTCATCGTGGCCTCTTACTTCAACATACCCTTTGTCACGCGTTCGAGTTTCAAAGCGAAGGCGTTTTTACGGGACTTTAAAATGTATCGCGCATTTTATGAAAATTTCAATCGCATGGAAGTCTGGGGAGCGTTGACCGAACTCAAGAAATTCGATTTTCATAGTCATAATGCCGAGTTCACACGCATGAATCTGGATAGATACCAGAAGATGGTCCATTCATTCACCAACACATTTTTAAAATAGCAGAACGAAGGGAGAAGATATCTTGGCGATTCTATCTTTCATCGGAGGAATACATCCTCCTGAACGTAAAGAATTGGCAAAAGGCCGGCCGATTCAAGAAATTCCCATTCCAAAATCCGTTTACCTGTTCGTTAACCAGAATACCGGAAAACCCCCTGCGGTTTCGGTGAAAAAAGGCGATTCGGTAAAAACGGGACAGAAGATCGCGGAGGCGCAAGGCCCTGTCTCTGTACCGCTCCATTCGCCGGTAACGGGCGTCATCTCGGATATCAAAAAAGTGATGCACCCGATCACTCAGAAACCGGAAGAATTGCTCGTCATCGATAGCGAAACGGATCAATTCGATTTTCTTGAACCGCTAAGCGATTGGAAGGCTTACGATAAAGAAAAGAGCCATACGCTGTTGTATGAGCGTATCAAAGAAGCTGGGATCGTTGGATTGGGCGGCGCCACCTTTCCATCGCATTTCAAGTACCTCGAAGCGATGAAGAAACCGGTCGACTATGTCATCCTCAACGGCGCGGAATGCGAGCCCTACCTGACGATCGACGATCGGATGATGGTGGAACACCCCGCACAGATCGTCGGGGGGTTGGAAATCTTGTTGAAGATTTGCGGCGCGTCTAAAGGGTATATCGGCGTAGAAGACAACAAACCCGAAGCCTTCGAGGCGTTGAAAAAATACGCGAACGACCGAATTGAACCCGCCCTCGTGAAGACCAAATACCCCCAGGGCGGGGAAAAACAGATGATCTACGCGCTCACTAAAAGAAGTGTCCCTGTCGGCGGTTTTCCGATCCATATCGGCGTAATCGTCCATAACGTCGCGACCGCTTTCGCCATCTACGAAGCGGTGGAAAAAGGGAAACCGCTGTATGAACGCGGCCTGACAGTCACTGGCGAAGGGATCGCCAAACCCGGCAACCTTTGGGTTCGCGTCGGTACACCCATACAAGAACTGATCACCTACGCGGGAGGCTTACACTCAGAAGGTGGGAAAGTAATCCTCGGCGGCCCGATGATGGGAGTTCCGATCAAAGATCTCACCCTGCCTGTTATGAAAGGAACCTCCGGTATCTTGGTTTTGACCCCGGAAATGGTTTCCGAGATCAACGAGACGGCCTGTATCAACTGCGGGAGATGCCTCATGGCCTGTTCCTTGAGGTTGGAGCCGAACTACCTCGTCAAACTGGTAAAAGCTAAAAAATTCGAAGAGGCTTACAAATACGGCGTCCTCAACTGCTGTGAATGCGGAAGTTGCGCCTACGTTTGCCCTTCAAAGATCGAACACGTGAAACATTTCAAACTGGCGAAAAAACTCCATGCCACCTTAAAGGGAGGGAAGAAATAATGGCCACGCTTCTGAGCACATCTCCCGCGCCCCATATTCGTGTTAAAGATACGGTGCCGAAAATCATGCGAGACGTTCTGATCGCTCTGATCCCCGCCGTCATCTTCGCCGTATACGCCTTCGGATGGAACGCTTTATGGCTCTGTGTAATCGGAGCGTTGAGCGCCGAATTGATAGAGTATGGGATTATGCGTTTTCTTAGAAAGAAAAAAGACTTTCGCCCGGACGGTAGCGCAGCGGTGACCGGATTGCTTCTGGCTATGAACGTTAGCGCTTCCTTTTCCTGGTATTTGTTGATCATCGGCGTTCTCGTTGCGATTGGAATTGCCAAGCACACCTACGGCGGCATCGGTAACAACCCCTTCAATCCGGCGCTGATCGGGCGCGTTTTCCTTGTGATTTCTTTTCCTGTTCAGATGTCGGTTTGGGCGCCGCTCAACCACGCCGCTTCTACGCTGGTCACCTCCGCGACGCCACTGAGTATCCTGAAGCAAAAGGGCTTTGAAGAAGCCGCCAGGCAAGTGTCCTTACTGGACATGTTCATCGGGAACACGCAAGGTTGCCTCGGGGAAGTCAGCGCTTTGGCTTTAATCATCGGTTTCATCTTTCTTTTATGGAGAAAACGCGTGAACCCGATCATTCCTATCGCGTATATCGGAACGGTTTTGCTCTTCTCTTTCCTGTTTTTTATGATCAACCCGAACCAATTCGGTTCTCCGATTTTCCACCTGTTAGGCGGAGGCCTTATGATAGGGGCGCTGTTTATGGCGACAGACATGGTCACTTCCCCCGCGACGATGAAAGGCGCTTTCATCTACGGTATCGGCTGCGGGATCATTACGATGCTTATCCGGCTTTTCGGGGCTCTTCCCGAAGGCGTATCCTTCTCCATCCTTATCATGAACGCGTGCAAACCGCTGATAGACAAGATTTCCAGACCGAAGCCTTTTGGTTACGTCGCGCCGGAGGTGAAAAAGAATGGGTAACTATGTGAAGACCGGTCTCACGTTGATGGTTTTTACACTGGTTGTTGGCGTGCTGTTAGCCGGCATCTACGTACTGACGAAAGCGCCTATCGAAAAAGCCGATCTCAGCAACCAATTAAAAGCGATGAAAACCGTTTTAACCGATCCCGAATCGGGAAAATTTATCGTCCCCGAACAGCAAATCCCGACGTCGACGGCCCAATTGGAAAAAATGGTTTGGCGAAAGACAGATAACGAAACGGTTTTTTCCTCTTCCGTTTGGAAGGGGTTCATTTACAATCCGGTCTATCACATTCTTTCAAACGAGGGCAAGGAGATCGCGATCGTATCCGGCGCGGCTTCTGGATACGGGGGAAATGTCAAAATCCTTGCTTCTTTTATCAAAGAGGGGAACGGATTCGATCTTTACCGCTTGGAAGTCATGGACTATTCGCAGGAAACGCCGGGTTTAGGCGCCAAAATCTCAGAAGAGAGAGTGAAGGAACGGTTCTTCGACTTCTCGTCCGGAAGCCTGACGAAAGGGCTAAAAGTCGATAAAGATACCGGAATCGGTTCTTTATCTTCTCCGGAGGCGATAAACGGGGCGAAAAAAGACGGGGTCGTCTACGTCAGTGATCTGATGACCGGCGCAACCATCACGCCCCGCGCGGTAACGAACGCGATAAATACGATGACCGAATACCTAAGCGCAGAATGGGGTGACGAATAATGTCAGACAAAACGCTGAATTCCGAGCCGCGGAAAAAAACCTTCGACTTTTCGGTCTTTACCGACGGCGTTTTAGCGAACAATCCGGTTTTTATCCAAGTCATCGGCATGTGTCCAACGCTCGCGACGACAACCAGCGCGATCAACGGGTTGGGGATGGGCGTGGCCACGCTCTTCGTCCTGGTGATGTCCAATATAATGCTATCCCTTGTCAGGAAATGGATCCCTGATAAAATCAGAATCCCGATCTTTATCATCATCATCGCCGGATTCGTTACCATCGTCGATCTGTTGATGCACGCCTTCACCTATGAACTATGGAAAACGCTCGGTATCTTTATCCCGTTGATCGTCGTCAACTGTATCATTATGGCGCGCGCGGAGCAGTTCGCCAGCAAGAACAAAGTCGCCGACTCCATTCTGGATGGCATCGGAAACGGCATCGGATTTATCGGCGCGTTGGTGCTCGTCGGATCGATCCGCGAACTGTTGGGCAACGGAACCGTCTTCGGCCTGACCGTCTGGGGAGAAGCCTTCCGCGTTTTCCTGGTGATCCTTCCCCCTGGCGCGTTTATCACGTTGGGGCTCCTGCTTGCGCTCTTCAACTGGATCGGGATTGAAAGAAAAAAGGCGGAGAAAAAGAGAGCCGACGCGTTAAAAGCGGCTCAGGCGGGTGAGAAAGCATGAAAGTCTTTATGATCTTCTTCGCAGCCATTCTTGTGAACAACTTCGTGCTCCAAAAATTTCTTGGGATCTGTCCCTTTTTAGGGGTCACGAAAAAAATAGACACGGCGGCAGGCATGACGATGGCGGTCATCTTCGTCATGATGCTGGCCAGCATTATCACCTGGTTGTTGAATGGGTTGTTGGTGGCTTTGGGAATCGGATTTTTAACCACCATCGTCTTTATTCTCGTCATCGCCGTCTTGGTCCAGTTTGTCGAAATATTCCTAAAGAAAAGCTCACCGGCGCTATATCAGGCTTTAGGCATCTATCTACCGCTGATCACGACGAACTGCGCCATCCTTGGTTTAGCCCTCATCAACGTTCAAAGCAATTATTCCCTGCTTGAAACGGTCTTCAATTCGCTAGGCGCCGGTGTTGGGTACGGGATGTCCATGATTCTTTTCGCCGGTATACGAGAACAAATGGACTTGGCAGAGATACCGGAACCTTTTAAAGGATTTTCCGGCGCTTTGGTAACCGCGGGACTCATGTCGATGGCCTTCATGGGGTTCAACGGCATGATCAAGTTGTGAGGTGATTCGTTGTGACAGTCTTTCTATATACCATCATTGTACTTGGAGCGATCAGTTTTTCGGCGGGGGTTTTTCTGGCCTTCGCCGCTAAAAAATTCGAAGTGAAAGAAGATCCTTTAGTGAAGGAAGTGACCGCTGCCCTACCTGGAGCTAACTGCGGGGCGTGCGGATTCCCGGGGTGCGAAGGGTTTGCCAAGGAAATCATCAAAGGAGCGGCCAAGGCTGACGGATGTGTGCCCGGTCGAAAATCGGGCGTTCCAGAAAAAATTAAGGCAATCCTCGAAAACCGACCAAAATGAACAAAGTAGCCATGATTGAAGCCCTCCTTTTCGCCTCCAAGAGAGGGATTGATTTGAATCAGCTCGCCCAAATCGTGGAAAGCACGAAGCCGGAAGTGCTCAGCTTGCTCGAAGAACTGAAAGAGAAATTT